>CAMDKT010000167.1 GCA_945900935.1 Candidatus Sulfopaludibacter sp. SbA3
TGTAGGTTTTCGAGAGTGGCGCGGGGCTGGGTTGGCTGGGTTGGCGCTCGCTGCAACAGGAAGGGGCGTTGGCCAAGCAGCGGCGGCTGGAACGGAGCGAAGTGGCGGCCGCATTGTTACGGCTGGGCCGGACCTTGCGGAAGATGGGCGATCCGGCGCGAGCGATGAATGCCTATGAACGGCTGGCGGCATTAGAGGACGCGACCGTTGCCGACCCTATGCTACGAAACTGTGCGTTTTTCCATTTCGCAGCCAGCTTCGCGCCATCGCCGACAGCTCGGGGAAGATTCTCCTCGCCAATCCAACCCCCGGCAATGTAGGCGGCCTATCGAAGCGGTTCCTCGAAGGACCCGGACTCTTTCAACTCGACGCCAGTTTGATCAAGCGTTTCACGCTCCGCGAAGGGATCCAATTCCAGTTGCGCGCGGAAGCCTTGGGCGTGACGAATATACGCCGGTCGCCGAGATCAGCAATCCGAACTTCGGACGGATCAACGGAGCGTCCGGGTCGCGGCTCATTACCGTCGGCGCGCGTGTGGAGTGATGAACTTTAACGACGGTGGATTCGAACCAGGTCCGGGGCGAGCTGCTGCAAAGTTACCTTGCCGCACATGGCCATGTCGCGGGCGAGTTCGGATTGTAACTGCTCCATCACTTGCTGGACGCCGCTGGCGCCGTAGGCGGCGAGGCCCCATAACGGCGGACGGCCGGCCAACACGGCGCTTGCTCCAAGGGCGAGTGCCTTCAGGATGTCGCTGCCGCGCCGGAAACTACCGTCGATCAGGACCGGGATTTTCTTGTTGATCTCGGCGGCGATACCGGGCAGGACTTCGATCGGCTGCGCGAGGCCGGGCACGGCCGGCGAACGATAATTGGAGACGATGATCCCATCTGCGCCGCGCTGCTGGGCGAGTTGGGCGTCTTTGGGGCTCATTATTCCTTTGATCAGCAATGGCAGCTTGGTGGCTTTGCGCAGGCGATCAAAGTTGGCCCAATCGAAGGGCGCGGTGAGGATCAGCACTTTGGCGGAGGGTGGGATTACCTGTTTGACGGGGTCGAGTTGGAGCCATGCGGGTTGGTCGATACGGATCGTCGGATTTGCGGAGATTACGACGGCGGTATTGGCGGCGCTGGCGCCTTCGATCATCGCCTTCTCCGCGCCTGGGTGGAAGCGGCCCTGGAGAGCAGTAGGACCGATGAGAATGGGCGCGAACAGACGCTGGCCGAAGAGGTCGAGCGTGAGATCGAGTCCGAGGGTGTTGACCATCAGCCGCGGCCGAAGAGTGATACGGTCAAACGCGGCGCGGTCACTGCCGGCGATTTCGGAGAACAAGGACGGCAGTAGCGTGCGCTGCGCGATGGCTTCCATTTCGAACGTGTTCACCAGCTCTTCGACGGGTGGCAGGCGCTGCGCTGCCAGCGTTGATCCACTGAGTAAAAAAGCTTGACGGCGGGTCATGGAAAGTCCGTCCTGACAAGCGATCGGTCAATGGCGGCCAGGCTGGGACAGCCGGTGGCGGCCATCGCCTGCACCAGTTCGGCTTGCATGATTTCAAGGACCCGCTGGACGCCGGGAGCGCCATACGCGCCGAGGCCCCAACGCGGGACGCGGCCCAGACAGACGGCGCTGGCACCGAGCGCGAGCGCCTTCAAGGCGTCCGATCCGCGGCGCACACCGCTGTCGAAAAGCACAGGGACACGGCCCTTTACCGCGTCGACAATTTCGGGGAGGACTTCGAGTGTTGACGGGCCGTAATCCAGCGAACGGCCGCCGTGGTTGGAGACGTAGACGCCGTCGAGGCCGTGCTCCAGGCAGAGCAGGGCGTCTTCCGCGGTCACGATGCCTTTGGCCAGTAGGGGAACCTTGACCATTTTGCGGAGTTCAGCGAACAGTTTCCAGTCTTGAAAAAGGCGAAATTCCCGAATGCGATAAGGCGTGCGGGGTTTTACTTCGCGCGTCGAACCGCGGCGGCCAGAGGCGGGAGTGAGGTTGCGGTCATGCCCCTCCCGTTCGTAAGCGGAGGCCTGTTGATCAATGGTGACGACGACGGCGCGGCACCCGGCGGCTTGCGCGCGGTCGAGCGTTTCGCGGTTGAGCTCCGGGTCCTCTTTCGCGTAGAGTTGGAACCAGAAGGGGCCGGTGGCGGCCGCGCCGATCTTTTCGATGGGGAGGCTGGCGACGTTACTGACGATCATCGGCGTATTGGACGCGGCGGTGGCACCCTGGCGCGTTGCGGCCTCGCCCTCCGGGTGCAGCGCGACGTGCGCGGCCGTGGGAGAGACTAAGATCGGGAATGCCATCTTAGTGCCGAATAACTCGGTGGCCGTGGCTGGCGTCGCTGCGTGACTTATGACGTTAGGGACTAAGTCAACCCAGTCAAATGCCTGACGGTTGCGGCGCAAAGTGAATTCGCCGTCGACGCCGTAGGCAGTGTAGTTGTAAACCTGGCGGGGCAATTTGGCGTGGAAGACGGGCTCGAAGTCCAGGGCGGTGATGAGTTCGTCGAGTTTCGGGATGCGGTTATGCTCGCGAAAGGGGTCAAGCTGCGCTTTCAGAATAGGCGACGCCGCCAGCATACCGGCGAGGGCTTGGAATGCCTGACGGCGCGACGGACAATGTTCCCAATTTTGCATGAAGTGGCCGAAAAAACAGTATACAGGAGCCGATGGCGGCGTAGCAGCGCCTAACGTTCAAACGGCTCCACGTGCACCAATACGTTTTCAATCCAGTTCAGCCTGGTCCGCAACTCCGACTTCACCTTTCCCGCGACAATATGGGAATCGTGAACGGTCATCAGCGGGTCCACGTGCACGTGCATATCGACATGCCAGCGAAGCCCCGTCTTTCGAGCCAGTATCTTTTCCACATCGCGGACCCCGGGAACGCTCATCGCAACACGGCGCAATTCGACAAGGTTTGTATCGTCCGGCATGGTGTCAACTAACTGCTCAGACGTTTCCCACATCACTTGCGCGCCCAGGAAAAGTACAATTCCGCCCACCAGAACTCCGCCGATCGGATCGGCATTCGCGAATCGTTCCGGATTGTACAGCGTAAGTCCCAGCGCCGTCAGTGCTGTACATGCGGAGATCACATCCACGAAGTCATTCTTCCCATCCGCCGCTAAAGCGCCCGAGTGAATTTGCTTGGCCATCCTCAATTTGTAGTAACTCAGCGCGGCTTTCGACGCCAGCGAAATGAGTAGAGGCCATATAGCGAAGGCCTGCGGCGGGCCGGCATTGTGTCCAATGTGCAGATAACTCCGGTAGCTAATGCCGGTGCCGGTTAGGCATAACATAATGCCGATGGCAAGTCCGGTAAGAATCTCGAATCGGCCATGACCGTACGGGTGGTTGCTGTCGGCCGGCCGCGCGGCGATGGTCAGCCCCAGTATCAGCAGTCCGGAAGCAAACACGTCGGCGGCGGATTCGACGCCGTCCGCAACCGTGGCGGTCGAGCCGGCGGCGATGCCAACCGTTATTTTCAGTATGGCCAGCGCACCGCTAACAACAAGCCCGGTGACGGCAATACGCCGGGCAAGCTGATAGGAAGTGGTCATATTTCCATGCTATCCAATACCGATCTATCCAATAACGATAAGAAGATCCTTCGACTCAACTTGCGCGCCAGTCGCGACTAACTTCTGTTTCACTGTACCGCCGATGGGCGCGTACACTGTGGTCTGCATTTTCATCGCTTCCATGACCAACAACCGGTCTCCTTTTTCCAGCTTTTGACCGAGTTCCACGGCGATCGAGGAAACCGCGCCAGGAATCGGCGCGCCGACCTGTCCAGGCTCCGCCGGATCGGCTTTCAGTCGCGCGGCTGCCGTGGGTTGCAGGCTCCTATCGCGAATCGTGATTTCCCTGGGCTGTCCGTTGAGCTCGAAAAATACCGTTCGAGTGCCGTCCGGATGCGCGTCACTCGTGGCTAAATATTTAATGATCAGCGACTTACCGGCTTCAATGACGACATTGATCTCTTCGCCTCGCGACATACCGTAAAAGAACTGCGGCGTCGGCAGTGCCTCCAGATCCCCGTAAGTCGCATGCGCCTTGGCAAATTTGACGAAGACATCCGGATACATCAAATAACTCAAAACGTCCGTGCGGCTCGGGCGGCGGCCGATTTTCTTCTCCACCAGCGCCGTCGTTTCCGCAATGTCGATCGACGCCAAATGCGCGCCAGGCCGACCTTTCCGCGGCTTTTCGCCCTTCAGGATGATATTTGCCAGCTTCTTCGGCCATCCGCCAGGAGGCTCTCCGAGCGACCCTTCAAACATGTCTATCACCGAATTCGGCAATGTCAAAGTATGGTCAACCGGCAGCCGCTGAATGTCCTCCATCGTAAGTCCGTGCGACACCAGGAAGATAGCCATGTCGCCAACTACTTTGCTCGAAGGCGTTACTTTGACGATATCGCCAAACGCCAGATTGACTTGCGAATACGTGCGCGCGATTTGCCCCCACTTCGGACCCAGGCCCATCGCCTCCGCCTGTTCCTTCAAGTTAGTAAATTGGCCGCCCGGCATCTCATGCAGATACACTTCGGCGGTTCCGGAGCTAAGTCCGCTATCGAACGGTTTATACCAGGCGCGAACGGCTTCCCAGTAATCGCTCGCCTGGTTTAACGAACTTAGATCCAACCCCGTTTCCCGGGGCATATTCGCCAAAGCGGCCACAATCGAGTTCAAATTCGGCTGGCTTGTCGTCCCGCTCATCGATGACAGCGCCGCGTCGCAAACGTTTACCCCCGCCTCCGCCGCCTTCAAGATTGACGCGGCGTTAATGCCACTTGTATCATGCGTGTGGAAGTGAATCGGCAGGCCAACCTCCTCGCGCAATGTCTTTACTAACTTATGCGCGGCATACGGTCTGCAAAGACCAGCCATATCCTTAATCGCCAGGATATGCGCGCCCATTTTCTCCAACTCCTTCGCCATCTTCACGTAATAGGCGAGCGAGTACTTATCCCGCTTCGGATCCAAAATATCACCGGTGTAACAAATGGCGGCTTCACAAACCTTATTTGACTTACGCACCGCTTCCATCGGCACTTTCATGTTCGGGATCCAGTTTAAGGAATCGAACACGCGAAAGATGTCCATGCCATTGTCAGCCGCGCCGTAGATGAACTCGCGCACAACGTTATCGGGATACGCCGTATACCCAACGGCGTTGGAGGCCCTCAGCAGCATCTGGAAGCAGATGTTCGGAATCGCCGTTCGCAATAACCGCAGCCGCTGCCAAGGGTCTTCCAACAGAAATCGCATGGAAACATCGAACGTCGCGCCGCCCCACATTTCCAGGCTGAAGAGTCCGCTCATGTTATGGGCGGTGAAGTTGGAAATGCGGTGCAAATCGTAAGTGCGCGCGCGCGTGGCGAACAGCGACTGGTGCGCGTCGCGCATGGTCGTGTCCGTCAATAATAGACGCTTCTGCGAACGCAGCCACGCCGCGAACTTCTCCGGACCCATCTCATCCAGCAACTGCTTCGTGCCCGGCGGCGGCGGTGAAGGATCGTGAGGCGGTAACGGCGCCGGCTTGCATTCCGCCGGAATGACACGCCCCTTTACCTCCGGATTCCCGTTGACATTCACTTCGGCTAAGTAGGAGAGGACGCGCGTCGCCCGGTCCTTCCGCGCCGTGAACTTAAACAACGCCGGTGTTTCGGCGAGCCAGTTCGTTGTTACCCTTCCATTCTGAAAGTCCGGGTGGTTAACGACGTTCTCAACAAAGGGAATGTTCGTCTTCACTCCCCGAATGCGAAACTCGCGCAAAGCCCGGTCCATGCGGGCGCAGGCCTCCGGAAACGTCCGGCCCCAACTGGTGACTTTGACGAGAAGCGAATCATAAAACGGCGTAATCACCGCACCGCCATACGCGCTGGCGCCGTCCAGACGAATGCCAAAACCGGCAGGGGAACGATAGGTCTGCAGCTTCCCGTAATCGGGCAGGAAGTTATTCGCCGGATCTTCCGTGGTAACACGGCACTGCAGCGCGGTTCCATGCAGCGGGACATCTTCCTGTGCCGGTAAGTTGATTTTCTCGCCGTGCAGCGTATGTCCCTGCGCGATCAGTATCTGCGTTTGTACAATATCGATGCCAGTGACTAACTCCGTCACCGTATGTTCCACTTGTACCCGCGGATTCACTTCAATGAAGAACCATTGGCCGGTATCGGAATCCACCAGGAATTCTACCGTCCCGGCATTTTCATAATTCGCCGCCCGCGCCAGCGCCACCGCCGCGTCCGCCAATTCGCGCCGGATGCGCGGGTCCAGGCCAATCGCCGGCGCGACTTCCACCACTTTTTGGTGCCGCCGTTGCACCGAACAGTCGCGTTCATGCAGATGCAAAATATTGCCGTGCATGTCGGCCATAATCTGCACTTCCACATGCCGCGGCCGCCGAATGTAGCGTTCGATAAAGACGGCTCCATTTCCGAATGCCGACGCCGCTTCCTGTTGCGCCTCGGCCAGCCGTCCGGCCAGTTCCGATGGCTCCAGCACCACCCGCATCCCGCGTCCGCCGCCTCCAAACGCCGCCTTGATAATGACGGGAAAACCGATTTTAGCAGCCATCGCGGCTGCCTTTTTCAGATCGGTTACCGGCTTTTCGGTCCCCGGAATCACCGGCACCCCGGCCTGCTGCGCCAAGTGCCGGGCGGCCGTTTTGTCGCCCAATGATTCCAACAGTTCAGCCCGCGGACCAACAAATGTCAGCCCATGTTTTTCACACGCCCGCGGCAGCGCCGGGTTCTCCGACAGAAAACCATAGCCGGGATGAATCGCGTCCACGCCCTTCTCCGCGGCCAACGCGCAGATCCCTTCAACGTCCAAATAGGCTTGAACGGGCCCCATGCCGGCGCCGATTTCGTAGGCTTCGTCCGCCTTAAACCGGTGCAGACTCAGCCGGTCTTCCTTCGAATAGACCGCCACCGTTTTCAGGCCTAACTCATTGGCGGCGCGGAGGATACGAATGGCGATTTCGCCTCGGTTCAAAGCCAGAAGTTTTTTCATGAATACCGCTCAGCGCCCCTCAGAATACCATGGAACTTTTTCGCCCGGAATTCGTACTCATTCCCATGCGGAACTCACTATTGCTCGCCACTCTCGCCGCCACGCTCGGATTGGCCGGCTGCGATGTCGATTTTGACGATGTCTCGATCGGCCCAAAGGAGGAGGAGACCTTCCACTACTCCTACGACTGCAAGCCGGGCAGCCGTTTGCTGCTCGAAAATTACAATGGCGCCGTTGAGATCACGGCTTGGGATCAGCCGAAAATCGAAATCGACGGAGCCCGCTTTGCCAATACGAAGGAGCGCCTGCGGCAAGTTAAAATCGACATCTCTCGCGGCGCCGATTCGATGACCATTCGTACCGTTCCCCCGCTCGACCGCGGCGGCAACTCCGGCGCCCGCTACCAAATCCGCGTCCCCAAACAGGTCGTCCTTGAGCTGATCAAGAGCACCAACGGCTCCCTCCGCGTCAGCGGCACTAACGGCGCAGCCAACCTCCGCACCACCAATGGCGCCATCGAACTCCGCCTCCCGATGGGCTTGAAAAACGATGTTCGCGCCTCCACTTCTAATGGTTCTATTGAAGTGAAGCTGCCCCATGGTGCCGCATTTCAAGTCGCCGCGCGGACCAGCGGATCATCGATTCGCAGCGATTTCAACGTGGAGGGAGAGGTAACCAAGAAACGCATTGAAGGCAAAGTAGGCGGCGGCGGGGCGCTATTGGACCTCAGTACTTCCAACGGTTCCATCTCCTTGCAACGCGGGCTTTAGCGCAAGGCGTCCAAAATGCGGTTGCATACCGCCCGGTTTGTAGGGTATAGTTCGATATCGAGGACCAACCCGGTCCGAGTTCCCAGGGAGACCATTAAAATGAAGAAGCTAATTCTGGCCATGTCCGTCGCTGCGATGGGCATTTACGGGGCCGAACTGAAGGGTTCGATCTCCGATTCCGGCTGTGGCGCCAAGCACGGCCCCGGCAAAGAAAACGCCGGCTGCGTCACCAGCTGTATCGGCAAGGGCGGCTCGCCCGTGTTGGTCACTGCTGATGGCAAAGTGGTCAAAATCCACAATGCTGACGCTGTTGACAAGAAGTTCTACGGCAAGGCCGTTACCATCGAAGGCAAAGTGGACGGCGACTCGGTCCACATCGACAAAATCTCCGAGTAGTTTTCCTAACAACCAGAAAGGGCGGGCGCACAAGTGTCCGCCCTTTTTGCGTCTACTGCAGCTTCCCGCGCCCGTCGACAGTCCAGCTTTCAACAACCTGATCTCCGCGCACGCCGTAAATTCGCTCGTGTAAATTTACCGCCACGCAAATGTGATTTGGCAGCACGCGCACCCGTTCACCAACTTTCCGCTGATGCCCGGCGTGTTTCACGTACCCGTGCTCCTCGTTCATCTTTTCAAACAGCGCATCCGGCGCGTCCAGGAACAAGCCAAATCCGTCCACTATCGCCCGGTCCGACGAAAACGTTTTCGACCCGCCGTCGATCACAAACTGCCCCGGCACGCTTGTCGAAACCACCGTCGCAATAATCGTCGCCGCGCAATTTTCCAGCGTGCAAGCCCCGGAAAGCACGACATTCCGGTCATTGAAAATGTAAGTGCCAGGCCGGATTTCATTCATCCCCGCCACTTCATGCGAGTGCCACATCGTCGGCGTTGTGCCGCCTGATACCACTGGCAGCGCAAACCCGGCCGCCGTCGCCTCGGCCACCAATCCCTGAATCAGCGTTGACAACGCCGCCAGCGCGCCCGGGTCCTGATTCTTGATGTGGCCCGGATAAAACGCCATCCCGCGCAGTTCAATTCCCGTCAACGGCGCCAGCCCCCGCAACAGATCCACAAACAACTCCGGCTGCACACCCACGCGATGCAGGCCCGCGTCCACTTCGGCTAGAACCCCAATCGTAATCCCCGCCGCCGCAGCCGCTTCCGCAATCGGCCGTGCCGCTTCCACGCTGTCAACCGACACCGTCACGCGCGTCTTCTTCGCCACCTCCACCAGCCGCCGCATTTTTTCCGCGCCAAAGATCGGGAAGGCGATCAACAAATCCTCCGTCCCCGATGCCAGCATCACTTCGGCCTCAGTGACCTTGGCCACGGTCAGCCCAGCCGCCCCATTCGCCAACTGCCGCGCGCCCAGCAGCGGGCTCTTGTGCGTCTTCGTGTGCGGACGCAGTCGCAACCCGTGCGCCCGCGTGTATTCCGCCATGCGGATCAGGTTCCGCTCCATTACATCCAAATCGACCACTAGGGCCGGCGTGTCCAGTTCGTGAATGTGCATCAAGGCTTATAGGATATTACGAACTTGCCCGCCGGTCCGCGATACCACACTTCCAAATCTTTCAGTTTGTGTTTCCCGTCGAGGGAAAAATACAGCAGCCCCTTCACCGGCGTCAACGTTTTTCCGTATTGCAACTCTTTCGATTTCAGCGTCGCCAGAATCGGATTCGCCACGGCATCATTCTTCGTTTCGATCTTCGTATCCACCGCCTGTGACGCCGAGTTGCCAATCCCGCCGCCGCCGTTTCCCATCGACCGCGGACGCCCTCCCGTCCCCGGAATGCCCCCAATCACCGGCGCGTTCGGACTGTCTCCCGCCATCACACCACCGCCCCCGCGCTGCTCTTTCACCACAATTGCGCCCTGTCCCGCCAATTGGCTGGGATGGAACGCCGGCGACTTCTGCGCGTCCTTGTTCGAGAACAGCGTCCAGTCTTCCCGTTCAACATCCAGCGCCTCGCCCCCCCGCGGCGTCACCGTGATTTCCAAAACCGCCACTGACCCATCGAAGTCGTGGCCAATCATCCGCTTCACGCTCTCGCGGTCGGCGTAAATGACGGACTCCACCATCACCCGGTCATTCTCGAAATGCCCCGGCGGACGTTTCACTTGTGCCGGTAACGCACAAACAGCCAGCAAAATGGCGACACGAATCATGATTGCATTATATGTCTCAAGAAATTCCCGCGAGCGTCGAAGAGCTTTACATGGACCGGTTTCTCGACAATGCGGCGCGGATCTTCGAGGGGG
>CAMDKT010000168.1 GCA_945900935.1 Candidatus Sulfopaludibacter sp. SbA3
GTCCGGCCACTTGCATGGTTTTGATTTAGAACATCAGCTTGAGACCGAGTTGGAGGTTGCGAGGCCCAATCTGAGTGGAGTTGATGCGGCCAAAGGCGGCGTTTGTGAAGTCGACAATCGGATTGCCGAAAACGACGCGATTGAGCGGATTCTGAATTTCGACGCGGAACTGCGTGTTGACCCGTTCACCGATTTTGAATTGCTTCATGAACGCAAAGCTCTCATCGAAACGGCCAGGGCCGCGAACTTCGAGCGCGCGTGCCGCCGTGCCGAGTTGGCCAGGGGCCGGGTTGGCGAACGCTGTCCGAAGCAGGTAGGTGTTCCTCGCCGCATTGTTTGGATCATAGTCGGCCATCGAAATATCGGAGCGAACGTTCGAGGAGACAACGTCCGGACGCAGGCCGAGATTGAAGTACGGCAGCGGGTTCGACGTGCTCGGGAACAGACGGCTGCCCGTACTGTAAGTGCTGACGGTTGCGAGTTGCCAGCCGCCAAGCAGGAGGTTGACCGTCTTGTTCTGTGCCCTGGACGGCACGTTGTAGACAAGCGAGTAAGTAAGGACATGGGGATAGTCCGTTGGATGGTAGGACTTCTCGCGTCGGAGCGCATCCTGCTGCCCTGGATTTCCGTCAAACATCGCGGCATCGGTAAGGAACTTCGACCAGGTATAGGCGACCGTTCCGGTAAAGCCGCGGCCATAGCGCTTGTCGAGCTTGTACTGGAAGGAGTGATAGCTCGAGTTGCCGAAGGTGGACCCGTATATCGACACGTCGCTGTACTGCGGGAAGGGCCGCAACGCCTGATTGACGCGTGCCAAGCCACCCCAAAGCGAGGAGAACCCGGCGAACGGCTCCCGGATGCCGGCGGCTTGCGCGGCCGGAGAAGTGATGTGGGCAGTGAGCAACGAAGCGGGAAGATTCCAATGTTGACGCGGCAGTTGATTCAACGCCTGGGAGTTGTAGAGATGACGGCCAGCGTTAGCGACGTAGGCGAAACTCATGGAGAGATCGCTTGCGAATTGGTGCTCGATCGCGAAGTTCCATTGGAGCTTATAAGGGAGCTTATACGACGACGGAATGACGGCGGTGGCGCCTTGTCCGTTGGCGGAGGTGGCCTCTTTCACGGGAGGCCGGCGGAAGTTTTGCGGGAAGCCGCCGTCCCAGTTGAAGGCTGACGTCGTGCCGCCATCGGCGGACGCGAAAGAGGCGGTGGTGGCGTAGCCAAATGCCGGCAGGCCAAGCCCCTGGTTGATGTAATTAGAGTTGAAAACGCCGGCGCCCCCGCGAACAACGGTGCGATTGGTAAGCCGGTAGGCAATGCCGATGCGGGGCGCGTAGTTGTCCCACAGCACGTTAAGGTATCGATTGGAGACGCCGTCCTGGCCACCGAAGCGCATGGCGCCGGGGATGTTGCCCGCAGCCGAATTGGGAGCTTTGATGTCCATGTAGGAAATGCGGCCAAGGGGGTCGCTGTGCGGCACAACCGGCTCCCAGCGGAAGCCGAGGGTGAGCGTCAACTTGTTCGTCAGCTTCCAAGTGTCATCGGCGAAGAAGCCGAAAACCGTATAGCGTCCGCCCGGAAGGGAGTCACGGAAAAACGCGCTGGCCGAATACGTTTCGCCCAGCAGGAAGCTGGCGAACGCATCGCCCGAATTGGCCACGCCGGGGAGTCCCGTGGTTTCACGCCGGTAGCGGAACGTGCCGCCACCGTTGCCGAAGTTGCGGTAGTTGTCGCGATGGCGCTGCACTTCGGCGCCGAACTTCAGCGTATGGTTCCCACGAATCAGCGTGATCGTGGCGAGCGCCGTGAAGGTGTGGAAGTAGTTGTCGCTGGCGATATCGTCACCGAAGCGCGTATAGCCTTCCGTGTCGAAGAGCACCGTGGGCGCCAAGTCAAACTGCAATCCCCGAAGACCGAGTTTGCCGCCGTTCGGCTGCGTCCAGCCCTGGTTCAGCCCGAGCGAGAAGTTCGGATTGCGGAAGCGGGAGTAGCCAAGGCCAATGTGATTGAGCGTGGTCGGCGTAAGATTCTGGTCGATGTTCACATGCAGGACGTTCGTGCGAACCTTCTGCAGGTTGTAGTTCAGAATCAACGTCGCGGCTTCGCCTCCAACAGGGAGCAGACGCGAGGGGCCGGGACTCTTGATGGAGGGCCGGAACGTGTCATTGTACATGCCGCTTATGCGCGTCTTGCTAGTGAATGCATGGTCGATCTTCATACCCGAGGTCCGTTCATCCGAGCGCGGGCTGCCGAGCGGGGCGATGGAGTTATTCACCAAGCCGGCAAGCTCCGGCGCGGGAATAAACGGCAGCATTTTCGCGGAAATGGCGCTGATGCGGTTCGACGGAATGCGATTACCGGGGAAGGGCATCCGAGTGGCCGGGTCATAGATCAACTTGCCGCCAAGCTCGCTGAAATCGCCTTGCGTCATGCGCGAAGTGGGTAGTGTATTCAGCCCGCCCAACGCCCCGCCGCGCCGATAGAACTGGTCAAAAGAAAAGAACCAGAACGTCTTGTCTTTGCCGTTGTAGACCTTCGGGATCACAACCGGGCCGCCGATGGTGCCGCCCCATTCGTTCTGCTTCGATGGCGCGCGGACGGTGGGGAAAAATCCGCGGGCGTCCAACTTCTCGTTGCGAAGGAATTCGAACGCGGTGCCGTGAAACTGGTTCGTTCCACTCTTCATTGTGAAACTGGTCACGCCGCCCATGGCGTGCGCGTATTCGGCCGAGTAGTTATTCGTAATGAGCTTGAACTCAGCGATCGCGTCCACTGACGGATTCACTTCGGCGTCGTTCGAAAGATCGCCCCGGCTAAGCGCGATGCCGTCATAGTAGATCTGATCCTGGAAGCCGCCGCCGCCAGAGATGGACTTGGTCCAAGTGCCGGTAGGGCTGACGCCCGGCGAGAGCCGAATGAAGCTGGAAGCGTTCCGGATACCGCCGCCCAGGGTGAGAGGCATATCGAGAAATTGTTTGGACTCGACAACCATGCCTACATCCGCCGATTCGGTTTGGATCAGCGGAACGCCGCCCTGCACCGTGACGCTTTCGGTAACAGCGCCGACTGTCATGCCGATGTCTATCGTTGCCGTCTGGTTTGTTTGGATCTGCACCCCGCGCTGTACGCTGATGTTGAAGCCGTTGGCCTTCGCACTCACATCGTATAGACCTACGGGAAGACCGACGAGGCGGTAGGAACCGGTCCCGGTGGTGATTGTTTCATGCCGACCATTGGTAGCCGTGTTGACGGCATCCACAGCGACGTTGGGGATTGCCGCGCCGGACTTATCGGTGATCAGTCCGGTTATCGCGCCTCGATCGCCTTGAGCGAAGGCAGACGATGAGGAAAGGAGGAGCGGGATAAGCAAGAGGTGGTTACGATTGAGCATGGTTGACCTTCCGAAGTGATTGATTCGAGGCGGCCAGCGCCCCGGAATAGTAGTAAAAGTTAATCACACTCCTCATCCAAAAGAAACCCCCCAAAAAACGCTGGTGAGAAATCTTCGCGAAGAACCAGTTGCGCTGCGAGCGTACAGGACAGGGATGGGATCGTTTTAATTGCTGCTTGTGAAACGGCGTATAGGGTGTAACTGGAGGTGGCCGCGGCCGTCCTTCCGCCGGGAAAGGGGTCTGCAAATCCGTCGACAAGGACAGCCCAACTCCCTTTACGCTCGGATCGGCAACATCCGCATCGCCTCCAACCACTCGGCCAACTGCCCCGCCTTTGTCGTCAATTACACTACACTAGCGTCGATTCTCAGAACGAATAACGCAGGGCGACTTGCAGGATCCGAGGATCGCCCGCACCCTGGATTCTGCCAAAGTTCTGGTTGTTCCGTGCGCTGACCGGGTTGTTCAAACTCACCTGGTTCAAAGCATTGTAGGCCTCCGCCCGAAACTGTAGGGTGCCGAAACGATCACCAATACTAAATGACTTGGCCAAGGCAATATCGGTATTTAATCGGGTGACGCCGCTGAGAGCGTTACGACCAAGATTGCCATAACGGCCTGGCTGGTTCGGAACGAATGCAGCGGCATTAAAATACTGTTGAATCGTGTCGGCGCGGCTCGAAAATTGCCGTTGTGCAACTCCCACCAAATCTGGCCGATCTTGGCCGTTGCCGGTAAGAGAGGCGTCTACGCCGGTAGTGACGTTGATAGGTGCGCCGCTCACAATGGACGTCAGGCTAGATACCTGCCAGCCCCCGATGGCCTTCCGCGCCAGCCATTGCTTGCTGAACTCCGGAATCTGGTAGACGATCGACATATTGAAATTGTGCCGCCGGTCGTAGTCGGATCGGCCACGATCGGCGCGCATATCAAAGGGGTTCTGCGATGGTGTGCCGATGTTGTTGCCCGCAAAGTAATCGAGAAATTTCGAAAACGTATAAGCGGTATTCACCGTCAGCCCGTGGGTGACCCGCTTGTTCATCGAGAACTGCGCCGAATGATAGGTGGCATTGGAGGTTGTTTGGATGGTGCGGAAACTACCGTACCCGTCCGCCGCCAAGCGCCGGCGCGAGTGCGTGTTGGCGATCGTTGATCCGCCCGGAATATAAATGGCGGGATTCACTTCATTCATCCGAACCAAATTGTGGGAGAGCTTCCCCGAGTACCCTGCGTTGACCACGATACCCCCGGGCAGAGCGCGCTCTACGCTCCCGCTCAGTTGGTGAATGTACGGAGCGGTAACATCGGGGCGCAGAATGGTAAATAATCCCATTGGCTTGTAAAATTTGGCATTATTGGGCGCATAGGTATAAGGGAAGGGATTGTTCTGCCCGCGATACGGGTCCGACAGACTGTGGGGTCCGTTTATGTCAACCAAGATCACAAATGGCTGATTCGAAGCGGCGTAGGTCCACAATCCAGCGGGATAATTTTCGAAAAACAATCCATAGGATGCCTTGACGGCCCATTTTCCGTCCCCGGTCACGTCCCATGCAAATCCAAGTCGCGGAACGATGTTGTTCTTATCCGAGGGAATAAATCGATTGCCGAGTCCTTTGAGTGCTGGATCTCCCGGAAAAACCATCCCGCGAGGTGCGTTAGGCACTACTGTGGATTGCTGGCCTTCGCGGTAGCTATTGGCCATGTCATGTTGATTGTGATAAGGTGCCATCCACTCCCACCGAAGGCCTGCGTTCATCGTCAGTCTCGATGTAAGTCGCACCTCATCTTGCAAGAACATATACCAGGAGTACCCCTTGACTTGGCGTTCATAGATACTATTTTGTGAAAAACTAATGGGCCTGCCTATAAGATAATCCGCAAACGCGTTGTTAGTGATTTGGCCGTTGAAGTTGAAGCGTCCAGAATTCCCCGTTCTGCCATTGCCGTAAAATTCGTTGCGCGTAAACTCGCCGCCGAACGACAAAAGGTGGCGGCCGCGGGTGTATCGAAGAACGTCGCCTATTAGATAAACGTTTGTCGGGTCCCCAAAAGCGTCGCCGCTTGTGATACCGAAGAAACCCGTGACAGTAAGCTGCGGCAGTTGTGGGATGACCACTCCCGGTAAAATGGCACCGAAATCAGACAGTTGGGTGTTCCCTTGCGACTCCGTCTGCGAGTGATTCCGATTGACGCCGATCCGAAATTCGTTGAGCAATGAAGGACTAAACGTGTGCGTATCGTTGAGCGCATAGTTCACAACGCGGAACCATGCGGGATTGAACATATCGAAGTGAGGCGCAATGTTTGCTGAAGCCGAAGTCGTATCGCTGAACTCCCGGAAGAGGCGGACGTTCAGGTTGTTTCTGTCGCTGAAATTATGGTCTACTCGCAACAAAAACTGATTGCTGTTGCTGGGTACCGGACTTAGGGCTGTATACCCGCCAGACGGGGTGTTCGCGAACGGAACGTATTTCTCCATCAGCCCGAGGGCCGCGCGATCAAAGCGCGTGGAGGGAATCTGCGCATTCGGGAACGCTAGCCCGGTGAGCGGATCGACAGGCTTCCTCGCCGAAGCCGAAAAATTTCCCGCGCGTTCCGCCACCGTCGGTGGAATCGCTCCGTTGACTACCCGCGATGTACGGATTCTGGTCCCCTGGTACGATCCGAAGAAAAAGGTGCGATCTTTGTTCACCGGACCTCCGAACGTAAAGCCGAACTGGTTTTGCTTGAGGTCAGGCTTGTTCGTCGCGAAGAAATTGCGCGCATTGAGCGCCTTGTTGCGGAGGAACTCCCAGGCTGAGCCGTGATACTGGTTCGTACCGGCACGAGTGACCGCGATGAACACACCGCCGCCAAAACGCCCGTATTCCGCGCTGAACCCGCTCGTGAGCACCTTGAATTCCTGTAACGCATCGGGCGAGGGAAGGTTGAGGGGGGAATTATGGTACAGCGCTACGTGAGAAGAACCGTCAAAACGGATCTCATTTTGGTTGTTGCGCCCACCCGCCACGCTTATCCCAGGGCCCCCTCGTGCGTTCAATTCGATTGTGGGAGCCGATGCAGTTGCAATCCCCGGGATAGTTCTCGCTAGGGCCATCACGTTGCGGCCATTCAGAGGCAGCTCTTGCACTCGAAGGCGATCTACTACGCCGCCGACAGATGTGCTCCTGGTGTCGACGGCGACGGCAACCGCGGCTACCTCGACTGTATCGTTCACCTGCCCGACTGAAAGCACCGCATCTACGCGCGAAGCGTCGTTGACCTGCAAGGTAATGCCATCCTGAACAAATGATCGAAACCCAACCTTTATGACCTGAAGCGAGTAAGGTCCGACAGGAAGATTCGTGATCAGGAACGCACCGGTCCCGTCGGTGGCGCCCGTGCGCGTGAAGGCTGTATCTGTATTCCGAGCGGTAACTTTCGCATCGGGCACGACAGATCCGCTGGCGTCCCGGACCACACCGAAAACCGACGCGGTCGTCTGGCCGTTGGCAATCCAGCAGAGACCGGATAACAGCAACGCTGTAACAAAACGCAATATGTGGCGGTTGTTCATAATAAACCCCTTTCAGCTCAATCGCGATACGTGGCGCGGGGAGACTTTTGACGTGATAATCTCCAAAGTCGTGCACTTCCCAAACCAGAATGGCTGCGACGAAATATACTCCACCTTACCTGGACTGTCAAACTTGAACATCCAGATGGCCGCGGTCGGTAAAAGACGAACTGAACGTGACTCCGTGGGCGCCTTGTTGCATTGCTAGCATGAAGGCAGGGAGAGCGGCTATCCTTTGTCGACTTTGCTTTTCGCGTATTCGTGAACGTGCTGCCAGCCTGATGCGCGACAGAAAAGTGGAAGCAAACCCGCTTTCCGTGCTGTCCAGTAGTCCTCCAAGCGGCTGTTGAACTGGCAGAAACGGAGAGCGAGATAGAGTTTGCTCCGCGGACGGTCCAGAACATGCCGGAATGCTTGCACCGCAAACCGATGATTGTTTTGCAACCTGCTGATGACGCGACGGGCAAACACGCGCTCCTTCCGTGCAAACGATTTGGTAAATCTCCGTTCCATAACGGGGTTCTCTCACACTAGAGGATAGATCTCCGTCACTGGAAAGTGCGCTCTACCCGTTTCGGCTGCGCGTCTGGTTTTGAGCGCAAGCACTTCGGAAAGATCAAGTTTGTGGGTGACGACCTGCCAGATCTCAAAGCCGTCGAGGCAAATGATGCGTGTTGCATCGCCACGTCCAAACGCTGTCAGACCATCTTCGCTGAAGCCCGAATAACTCACGTATAAACCACGCGCCCAGCTTGACTTGGTGCGCACCGTACCCGCAAAACTTTGAAGCTCTCGATTTCCGATCTTCTGGTCTTGCCACTTTGCCTCTACCAAGTAGGTTTCGTTTGCAAGATGAAAGCTGCCGTCGATCTGCTCGCCGGTGAGGCGAAATGATTTCCGGGGAGCGAGATTGAACGCTGCAAATGCATCATCTAAGAATCGTTCAAAGGCATAACCGCGAGGGCTTGGCGCAAGCTGTATGAGATCCTTCAGCGAGGCGGACAATTGATCGTACTGTTTGTGGTCAACCGAAAGGCCCGGGGTCGAAGCAGGAGGCTTTAACCGCGAAGCGGAATTGCTGCCAAGTAGACGATGGACGATAAGGCGGCACACTGCCGCTTGAGCGCCGGTATCCTCGCTGTAGCCGATGAGGTCGTTAAGCAACTTTCCCACCACATGGTTAGGTTCTTTCTGCCAAAAGGTGCGTAGGCGTTTGGCTTTTGAACGTCCATTTTCGTGATACTTGTCCTCCTCAATGTCCAGCCCCGTACTCTCGTAAATGAAAGCGGCAAACGTAGCGTCACCAAGATCGAGGACGTAGCCGCTTCCCATTCCAAGGACTGTTTCCAATTTTTTCTTTTCGAGGGGTGTAAGGTCAGACATGGCGGTCGCAGTGTGCTGTATCGAAATTCTCTCAATAATGTCGCTGGTGACTTTCGCCGCGGTCGCGCTAGCTTCGTTGCAATATCGATTGGGGGCCGCTAACAGATCCAAAACAAAGGCCCGGCGGACCTTCATCCCCTGGAACAATCAGCCCATACAAGGACATTCGCCACGCGGTCACATGGGGTGCCTTTACTCCTTGATGGCCCTCATACACAAAGACCCCATTGCCCAGGTTTCCTTTTGCAACGGCTCCGGCGTTGAGCGAAAAGATATGATCGTGAAACCACTGGAGGCCATAAAGAGTGTACATCCGCGTCTGTATGAAATGATCAACCGGAAGCCAAGTCTTCCAGTGGTGCCAGATCAGACCCTTCACAATGAACGAAAACAGTATATCGACGGCATTGTCATCGAGCGGGATAGCCTTCGTAGGCGCATAAAAGCCCAACTCATCAGTCCAGACCGTGCTCATCTGATTTGCGATTTGGCGATGTAGTGCAACGTTCTTAGCCAACCGTTTTGGAACTAGTCTTTCGAGCGTGAGCGCAGCATCAGGATGGCGAGCACCAAACGGGAGCACCGTTGTTAGGTAATGTTCCAGTTTCGATTTTTCCCTCTGGCAGATGTCACAGGCCGGAACTTTTGGTAGATTTTCGCGCTTGCCAGGAAGGAGAAATTCTCGCGCAATCACATGGTCTGCTGAAGTCGAGGCGCGCTTGGCACAATAGACACAAGTTTTGCCTTTAAACTTCTTGCTCATATCGAAATCCTCTCCACGATATTGCGCGTCACACGTTGCGCCTGCAATAACAGCTTCACTTCGGCAGTTCGGGCTGCGTCGGGGGCGCCGCGAGCTTCTCGTAACTATCCACGATCTTCGGCCGTTCGCCTTTCGTCGAAATGCCCGCCGCAACCATCAGCTTGGTAATAGCTTCGATCGTCGGCGCATCGGGCCGGGGGAGACGGCTGATGTAGCCCTCGGCGATGAACAGCGGCGTCCCGCCGGCCTTGTTGGGGTTCTTCCAGATTTGCGGATCGGCGCTCCGCTCAGCCAGCAGCTTCACGACAAGCGGGCTGATGTTATACGCGGCTCCGTGCATCGCCGTATCGCCGTTCTTATCCACGGTGTTGACGTCAGCGCCGAGGTCGATCAGCATCTTCACAGCTTCCACCGCTTCGCTTTCCTCGCCCGCCTCCTCCTGTGGTTCGTTCGTGCCGACACCGGCGGCCGCCATGAGCGGTGTGGTGCCATCGAAATTCGGCAGGAGCGGGTCGGCGCCCAATTCCAGCAGCAGCCGCATCAGCGCAATGTCGCCGCGATCGGCGGCAACGAGAAACGGCGTCACCCCCTCAGACCCGATGCTCGACGATGTGGCAGGCTGCTTGGGCGCGCCCTTCGGCAACCGAAAATTCACCTTCGCTCCTCGCTTCACCATTTCGCGCACGAAGCCCGCGCTCGACAGGCTGCCCATCCCGTCCGGCACCGCGGGATCGCTGCCGTCGCTCGCGTCCGGCCTTCGCATCATCGCAATCATATGGAGTGGAGTGAATCCGGTGCGCACATCGTTCGGATCGACGCCAGCATCCACCAGCGCAATCGCAAGCTCGAAGTGGCCGTTCTGCACCGCGAGCGCCAAGGGACTCGTGCCTGGTCCTTTCGCCCCTCCCGGACGCCCCCTGCCTG
>CAMDKT010000169.1 GCA_945900935.1 Candidatus Sulfopaludibacter sp. SbA3
CTTCAAAAACTCGTTCGTCCGCACCATCCCATCCCCAATCCGGCACCAGTCCACAGCCCATTTCCCATTCCCGCCTCGGCCCCATTTGAAATCTTTCAACGCAATCCCGCCGATGTGCGGCATGGCGAGTTTCGTCGAATGCAGCCATCCGCCCAACCCGCCCTCTATCGTCGCGTGCGCAATGTCGAAGTTGAAACTCACGTACCGCTTATCCGTATCGCGAAGCAGCATCCACAAGTCCCATTGCGACGCGCCTACCCTGCCCGCGCCCGAATGCGTATGGTACATCGCGCACATCCCCAGCGTTTTATTGAACGCCGCCAATTCCTTCACCCGCAGCGCCAGCGCTTTCAACTGCTCGGGCATCGAAATGCCGTCTTTGTATTTGTACCCGTCCCAACGGTAATGCGTCACGCCCAGTTTCGCTGCCGCGCGCAATACCGGTTCGGCGTGCGACGAAGTCATATCGGTGATGTCGGTGGTGATCATCGTCAGCTTCATCCCCGCCGCTCGAATCGCCTCCGCCGCTTTCGGCAGATCGTCCGCCACTCGCTCCGGCGTCACATGTCCGCCCTTGCGAACAGTCAGGTCGACGCCCTCAAATCCAATCTCCTTCGCCGCCGCCGCCATCTCCGCCCAGTTCAGAAATTGCAGGTGTTTGGAGAACACGCAAAACTCCATCTTCCCTGTCGCCGCCATCGCCGGAGCGCCCGCGCCCATCGCCGCCGCCAGAAAGGTGCGCCGGTTCACGTAATTGCTTGGTACCATCCCTTACAAGCTCTCCCATTTCAGAGCCTTTCGCAACTATGACTGAAACAATCCGCTTCGCCTGCCAGCCCGGCTGCACCAAATGCTGCGATATGGAGGGCTTCGTCTACCTCACTGAAGGCGATCTCAACAAAGCCGCGAAATTCCTGAATCTTACGCCCGAAGAGTTCGAAACACGCTACGTCTACCGCACCGCCCATCAGCGCCGGCTCCGCAAACCGCGAGCAAGCCAATGTACATTCCTTACCGCCGAAGGCTGTAGCATCCATTCCGTCAAGCCCACCCAGTGCCGCCTGTTCCCCTTCTGGCCGCATCTGCTCGAATCGCGCAGCGAATGGGAAGCAACCGCCAAATGGTGTCCCGGCATCGGCCAGGGCGAACTGGTCCAAATCGGTGCCGCCCTTGAACGCGCCGAAGAGATGAAGACCGCCTACCCCAACTTCTTCTAATTCCCGCAAGCAATCTGCTTACGCATGGCGATGTCAAAACAATCGCCCGCCGACAGAAAGTAATAACCCTTCCCATCCGGCCCCGCGCCGTAATTCGCGTCGTAGATGGCCACCTTGCTCACGCCGACCACGTCAAACTTCGTCCCATGCACCACCACCGCCGTGCCTTCATCCAATCCGAGCCCCAGCAACTCCGGCTTCAACGCCACCACCGACAGCATGTCGTTCTCCCGCTTCCGCTTGATCAAATGTTGATCGATGGCCACGAAGGACAAGAATCCCAGCCCTTCTTCATACCCCTTCGCCATCATGATCGTGTTCCCCTCGCGCGCCCCGCGAACCAAATACGAGCCCACAATCGTCGCCCCCGCCGACGTCCCGGCTATTACGCCGCCCCTTTGCAATAACGCGTCAAACTCTCGGTGCGTCCGCGTATTCAAATAGGAATCCACCAGCCGCCATTGGCGCCCGCCGTCGAACCAAACTCCCTTCGCCGTCTTTAAAATCGCCGCGAACCCCTCCGTATCCGCTAACTTCCTGTCTCGCGTATGAAGCAACGTCAAACGCGTGAATCCATGCTTCCGCAACGGGTGGCGTTCCAGCACCGCGGGAGCAAAAATATCCGCATCGCCAGCCGTCGGAATCACGACAATGGGCGCGTCCAATCCCCCGGCCAGCTTCGCAAAGCGATTCAATATCTCCGGCCCCACCAGCCCCCCGCCTATCGGAATCACATAGCCATTGGCAGGCCCGGAGGCCGGACTGTGCAGCGCCGCGTTGGTCTGCATGAGCATCAGAATCGAAAGGAGTGCGTCAGTCATCGTTTGCAGCAATCATAGCAGGCGCTACCATGAAGAGATGGACGCCGGAATCTATCTCCAGGAGATCGCCGAACAGTTCGGGAAGTTGAGCTTCGAGGCGATCCTGATCGGCAATGCTGCAGCCGCCATTCAAGGCGCGCCCGTCACAACAATTGATATCGATTTTCTATTTCGAAAAACCCCTCCGAACGTCGCGAAGCTGAAGAAACTCGCCAAGGCGCTCGACATGGTGATATTCAACCCTCTCTATCCCGCCTCACAGATGTTCCGGCTGATGCGCGAAAGCGACGCGTTGCAACTGGACTTCTGCGTTCGCATCGACGGTGTCCGCGCCTACGAGTCCTTGCGGAGCCGAGCCACGCAGGTTCGGTTTGGAGGCAATCAACTTTTGGTGGCCAGTCTGGCCGACGTCATTAAGAGCAAACGAGCCGCCGGACGTCCCCAGGATCTCGCTGTCCTGGTAACATTAGAGGAGGCGTATGCCAAAATCCAAGCCCGCGAAAAAGCAAAAGCCGATGAGCCTAAAGAAGCAATTTGAGTTCATGCGGAACGCCATGTTCGACTCCTGGCTCGACCGTCCCCCCGAGCGCCGCACCAACTTCCTCCGCAAACGCATCGGCATCTGTTCCTCCGCGCTGTAAGCGCCCACCGAATTCATCCCTGGCGCCTGCCTGGAACGTCCTCAAAAAACTACCGTTGACGAAGTGATGCATTGAGGCTAATTTAGTGATGATGGATGAAATCACGTTTCAAGTCGCCAGGGATGAAGAGAGCGGTTGGCTGGTAGCCTCCTGGGACTCCCCAGGCGACACCGGGGGAATCACCACTCAGGGCGAGGACTTGCGGGATCTTCAGCAACAGTTGGCTGAGGCGGTCGCCGTCCATTTCGACGACGGCCAAGCGCCTCGCCGGATCCGCCTCCATTTCGTCAGCGATCCGATTCTTGTTCAGGCGTGAGAATTCCCCGTGACATTTCCGGTGACGATGCAGTACACGCCCTCAAGCGACTTGGATTCAGAGTCGTTCGCCAAGTTGGCTCTCATGTCCGCATGACAAAACTGGACAGGCGGGTCTCCGTTCCAATGCACCGGTCTTTAGCGATTGGGACGGTCAACAGTATGCTCAAACAGGCCGGCCTTTCGATCGAAGAATTCGTTGAATCGCTTTAATAACTGACCGCACGTGCCCATAAATTTCTCCCACCGCCTCGACTGGTCCCTCACAACCAACCGCCTCGCCCAAGCCCTGGAAAACCAAAAACCCAAATACGATCTCACCGCCTCCAATCCCACCAGCGCCGGTCTCCACTACCCTGTAGAACTCTTAGAAGCCTTCAACAACACCGAATCCCTACAATACAACCCCGACCCCCTCGGCATCCCACAAGCCCGCGCCGCCCTCAACCTCGGCCCGCACACAATCCTCGCCGCATCTACGTCCGAAGCCTACGCCTGGCTCTTCAAACTTCTGTGCAATCCCGGCGACGCGGTCCTGGTTCCGCGCCCTTCCTACCCCCTATTTGAATTCCTCGCCAAACTTGAATCCGTAACCGTCAACCACTACTCCCTCCAATATTCCGAAGGCTGGTGGCTCGATTTCGATTCCCTCCAAAACCAACTCGACGCAAACACCAAAGCCATCCTCTTCGTCCACCCCAACAACCCGACCGGCAGCTATCTCAAGAAATCGGAACTCACCCAACTAGCCCAAATCTGCGCCAACAAAAACATCGCCCTCATCTCCGACGAAGTCTTCGCCGATTACCCTCTAATCAACGACGAAACCCGGGTGACAACGCTCGGCAACAACGGCCAATGCCTAACCTTCGTCCTCGGCGGCCTGTCCAAAACCGCCGGCCTTCCCCAAATGAAAGCCGCCTGGCTCACCGCGTCCGGCCCGCAAGCCGATGAAGCCGCCACTCGCCTCGAACTCATCGCCGACACCTACCTATCGGTCTCAACCCCCGTCCAACACGCCCTCCCCGCCTTCTTAAAACACGGCCAAGCAATCCGCCAACAAATCCAACACCGCACAAAAGCCAATCTAAAAAAACTCAACGCCTCGAACCTAAGACCCCTCCGAGTCGAAGCAGGCTGGTACGCCATCATCCCCACGCCCCGCGCAAAGTCCGAAGAAGAATGGGCCATTCATCTCCTCGAACACGAACAAACCCTCACCCAGCCCGGCTACTTCTACGATTTCGAATCCGATGGCTGGCTCGTGCTCAGCCTCCTCACCCCGGAAGCGGATTTCGCTTCCGGGGTCGAGGCCATCGAACGCCAATTTACTGCTTGATGATCTGCCCGTCGGGCTTGCGAATCTCGCCCCAGCCGCCGTTCAGTCGGCTCCTCTCGGTATCGGCGCGGCCCCCGCCGCTGCCAAACGGATACTTCTTCGCCGCGGCTTCATTCACTTCAATGCCCCAGCCCGGCTTCTCCGTCGCGTACAGATAGCCATCCTTAATCTCCGGCACGCCGCTAAACACCTCGCGCGTCTGCTCATTGAACGGCGAATACTCCTGCACGCCAAAGTTGTAGCTCACCAGGTCCAATGCCACGTTCGCCGCATGACCCACAGGCGACACATCGCCCGGCCCATGCCACGCCGTCCGAACCCCAAAATGCTCGCCCATAATCGCCATCTTCCGGCACGGCGTCAACCCGCCCGCCTGCGACACGTGTACGCGAATATAGTCAATCAACCGCTCCGCAATCAACGGCGACCATTCATGCGGCGAGTTGAACAGTTCGCCCATCGCGATCGGGGTCGTGCATGCTTGCCGGATCAGCCGGAACCAAGCAATATCTTCCGGCGACAACGGATCTTCCAGGAAATACAGTTTGAACTTCTCGCAGTCTTTCGACATCTGCAGCGCCTGCGTCGGCGTAATCCGCTCATGCACGTCATGCAGCAGTTCAATCTCTTCCGGCAGTTCTTTCCGGCAAACTTCGAACATGTTCAACGCGCGTCGAATATAGGCCGCCGGCTCAAACACAGGCTTCGTATGCAGCGACTTCACGCGCGCCTCCGCGCCGCCCGATCCGTATCCAGCCATTCCCGGCACACCCACTTGCACGCGAATATGGCGGAACCCCTGCGCAATATACTTCTTCGCGCTCTCCACCACCTGCGCCGCGTCCTGCCCCGAAGCATGGCCATAACAATCGGCCGCCTCGCGAACCTTGCCCCCAAGCAACTGATAAACGGGCATCCCCGCCATCCGCCCCTTAATGTCCCACAGCGCCTGGTCCACGCCGCTAATCGCGTTGTTCAGCACCGGCCCGTTCCGCCAATAGCTCGAGTTGTACATCGCCTGCCAAAGGTCGTCGATCCGGTCGGCTTTCTGGCCAATCAGAAACGGCTTCAAATACCGCTCCACGGCCGGTACCACCAGGTCGGCGCGCTGCGTAAACGTCCCGCAGCCATAGCCGTACAACCCGTCCTGATCGGTGACGACTTTGACGACCACCAAACGCAGCCCGGCAGGCGCTGTCGCAATCACTTGAACGTCTTTAATCAGCGGGGAACTCAAGCCCCGCATCGCCCTGTCGGCTTGTGTCTGCGCGGCCACGTGCCGCTGTGTAAGCATCGACGCGGGCAACGCGCCCATCGCCATTTGCATCAGTTTCCGGCGGTTCATTTTTTCTCCTCTATCATGCGCTTCAGCGTGTCAAGCTGTTTCGTCAGGTCCCGCTCCCGCAGTCCCAACAGCACAGCATATAACGCCAGCAGCCCCCAAGCCACCGCCAGCCCGTAAAACATGTAAGTAATATTGCGTTCGTCCATCGGTATTCCGTCCTAATTCGCCGCGTGCGCATAGCGCCGCAACCCATCGATTTCCCGCTGCACTTCTTCCTGCCGCAGCCGCACCAGCATGAATATTACTCCCAGCAACAACAACGCCAGAAAGTTCACGTAAATCATGTTCTCCATCATTGGATCGATCTTCTGCACCCCGCCCGTGCGGATCGAAAGCACCGGCCCCGGATGCTGCGTGCGCCACCATTCAATCGCCTTCCACGTCACCGCCACCGACGCCGACCCGAATATCGACAGCACCGCGGAGTTCTTCGCCCGCTCCGTCGGATCGTCGATCGCGCTCCGCAACATCAGGTAGCCGAAATAGACCAGCCAACTGATCAGCGCCCACGTCAACCGCGGATCCCATGCCCACCAGATCCCCCAGATAATCCGGCCCCAAATCATCCCCGTCACCAGGTTCACCGCCGCGAATGCCAATGCCGTCTCCGTCGCCGCCACCGCGATCGCGTCATACTTCTGATCTTTCTTCACCAGATACATTACGCTCGCAACCAATGCCGTCAAATAGCCGCAGGCCGCTACAAGAAAGGCCGGCAGATGGTAGTAAAAAATCCGGTAAATCGGCCCCTGCTCCATCTCGTCCGGCACCAGAAACATGATGACGTACAGATTTCTCAACAGCAGCGGCAACGCCACCGCGCCCAAGCCGAGAATTACTTTCGTGCGCATTGCTTGTACTTCCTATCTCACCAAAATCGTCTCGGCCAAGTAAACCGACAGCGTTGTGAACATGATATTGAATCCAACCAATAGCCGCAGCCAAACCGAAAAGTCCGGAGGCAGCGCCTGCCCCGTCAGCAGCGTATTCGTCAACATCATCACCGATAGCAACGCCGGGATCAGCATCGGATACAGCAACATCGGCAGCATCAATTCCCGCAGCCGCAAATTCACCGTCAACGCGCTGAAAAATGTCCCCACGCAAGCCAGCGCCCACGTCCCCAATGCCAACACGCCCAGCAACGCCCACAGGCTCCGCCACCACGTTATGTTGTAAAAAATCCCAAACACCGGCAGGCAGATACACTCAATCCCAAACAACAACACGAAGCACGCCACCGCCTTCCCCAGGAACAACGAAGCCCCCGAAGCCGGCGACGCCACCAGCACGTCAATGCAGTCATTCGGCAACTCCCGCGCAAACGACCGGTTCACGATTAACGCCCCCGCGAACGCAAACACCATCCACAACAATCCGCCGCCAAATTCGGCAATCATGTCCGGCGAGGGATCGAACGCAAAACTGAACAACAGCAAAATCACCACGCTGAACGACAACGTCGAATTGATCGACTCCTTCGTCCGGAACTCGCTCCGCAAGTCCTTCGCGGCAATCGCGGCCGCATGTCGCAACATCGTCATGCCGCGCTCCCAAACGTCCGGTACAGATACCCAGGATCGTTCAACATCTCCGCCGTCCGTTCCCCAAAATGCGCCAGCTTTCCGCGATCCAGCAACGCCACAAAACTCGCCAACTCCATCGCCTCCCGAATCTGATGCGTCGACAAAATAATCGTCACGCCCTCAGCGCGCGCCGCCGTCAACAGCCCCTGCAACAACGCAATCGCTTTATCATCCAGCGAAGTAAACGGCTCATCCAGCAGCAACAACCGCGGCCCATGCAAAAACGCCCGCGCCACCGCCAGCCGCTGCCGCATCCCGCGCGAATACTCCCGCACCGGCGAATCCGCCACATGCGCCAGATTCACTCGCGCCAGCCACTCGGAAACCGTCCCCGCCGTCACCCCATACAACGACCCAAACGTCCGCAAATTCTCCCGCGCCGTCAGCTCATCATACAGCCCGATCGAATGCCCCAGCCACCCGATCCGCGCCCGCGTCTCCGACGCCCGCACCTCGCCCCCATTTATCAAAACGTTACCCTTCGAAGCCCCGCTCAGCCCTCCCAATATCCGCAGCAGCGTCGTCTTTCCCGCCCCGTTCCGGCCCAATAACGCCAAACACTCGCCCGCCCCCAAATCGAAGCGAACATCCCGCAGCGCCGGATAGTCGCCGAAATACTTCCACACGCCCGCCGCGGCGACGGCAGGCGCGCTCATTTCCTCGCCTCGCTGCGATACAAAAGCGCGAAGCCGCATCCCAGAATCGCAAACGCCAACCCCAACAGCACCGCCAGCTTATCGTAAGGCCGCGCCTTGATCTGCTCAACAGCCGGGCCTTTCGAAGCTGCTTCCTCGCCCCCGCCCGGCCCCGCCAAATCCCCTGTCCCCTCCATCACCAGATCCAGCGCCTGCGCATCCACCCGGAAAATACTCGCCTGCGTCGTCGGCTCCTTGCCCTCGTCCTTGATCCCGGCACCCTTCAATGTAACCCCGTTCGGCACCGCAATCATCGCCTGCATAGCCGGCAGCAAAAACCTCGTCTGAAACCGCGACGGGCTCGCATACGGCAACGTATAGGCCAAATCAATCCGCGTCTCCCCTGGCTTAATCGGGAAGTCGACTTTCATCTCGCCCTTCCCCCGCCCCTTCTCCGCCACCCGCTTAATCGGCATTCCTTGCGGCGCCGTCGCGTTAACCTCCACGCGCCCCAATGGCTCTCGACCCACCACGAACCGCAGCGTCCCGTTCGCCGCATCATTCCAAGTCACTTTCCCCGCGTTCGAAAAGAAGTACGATTCCCGCACTGCCAACTTATCCCCCTGCGGCTCCAGCAGCAGCATGTGATTGCTGATCGTAATCTCCGCGCCCTTCTTCGCCGACACATTAAACACCGAAAGCTGTATCCCCGCCATCGGCGCGCCCGGCTGCAGCATGTGGTTGTACGTCACGCCATCGAAGGCGGTCTGAATAAACCCCCGCCCCTGAAACGGCTTGTCGATCTTCCATGCCCCATCCGCGCCCGATTTCACGCTCTCCAATGGCTCCGGCCCGGCCCCCGGCGTGATCCCATACAACGTCACGGTCGCCCCGCCTTGCGGTTTCCCCGTCGTGCCATTCGTCACAACGCCATCCGCCGCCAGCACCGGCAGCACCGCCAGCAAACACACTGCGCCCCTCATCCCGCCGCCTCCATTGCCTTCCCGCACTCCCCGCAAAACTTCAACTTTTCCTTAAAGCTCGCGCCGCAATGCGGACACACATTTCCCTTCGCCTTCGCCTCCGCCTTAACCGGGGGCTTCGAAGGCGTCGCCGCCGTTTCACCAATCTGCTGCAAGACCCGCGCCAACTCTTTCTGCAACTCCTGCTTCGACGCCTGGTAATCGGCGTCCGACAACTTCCCCAACCGGTACTCAAACTGCAAATCCCGCAGGGCTTCATAGATTCGCACCTTCGCCTCTTCCAGCGGTTTAATCGGTGTTTCCGATTCCTCCGGCGGAAGATGCTTGTCACGAATCCGTAGGGTGAAAAATAGGACGCCAATCACAATCAGCGCCGCCAAGGCAATTATCATTCTTCGAACCGGGAGAAATCCCTTTCCGCTGCTTGCTGGTACTTCGCCACAGTTCCATCATCCACCACCGCCGCGGCCTTTTTCCGGCTTCGCCGCACAAACCAAAAAATAATCCCAACCCCGGCCAATGCCATGAACGGCGGCGCCAGCCACGCCGTCAATCCAAACCCGGAAGCTTCCGGCGCCGCCAGCGCTTTCTTCCCTTCCACTTTTACGAAATCGGCGACAATCGCATCGTCCGATTTCCCCTCCCGCACTAACTCTGAGATCCGCGCCCGCGCCGGCGCCGTATAATGGCACCCCACCATCTGGCACGTCGCCACCGTGTTATTGCAGGACTTGCAAAGGCACGCCAACCGGTCGCCAACCCGGCGCACCTCCGGCGGGACCATGTCCCCCGTCTGCGCCAGACAGAACCCGGAAATCAACAACAAGGCGAAACTACTTCGCCACTTTTTCATGTTTACCCGCCATCCCCACGACTTCCGTCCGCGCATACGAGAGCTTCATCTTGCTCGGAACCAGACAAACCAGACTCCCAAACAACAACACCCAATACCCAATCCAAATCCACGAAACCAGCGGGAATATATAGGTCTGGATGATCGGCTTCTGCGCCTCGCTCGTCATCGCCGCGAAGTTGATGTACAGATCTTCGCTCATCCGCCGGTAAATCGAAACCGCTCCCACCGGCTGCTGGCTCTGGCTGTAAATCCGCCGCTCCGGTTGCCGCGTC
>CAMDKT010000170.1 GCA_945900935.1 Candidatus Sulfopaludibacter sp. SbA3
CGGCAGCCTGTGCCCAATTCCGGAAACAACTGCCGGCCCGTGCCCATCCCGCCTTGGAGCAAATGGAACGCTCCGTCCGAAAGGCGCTGAAACCCAAAGAGGCCTACAACATGGTGCCGGGCAGAGATCCCGAAAACGTTTAAGCACCCATCGTCCAGCATGTCGTGACAAGCCCAAAAGGACCAGCCCAAGTCGAGGGCGCGGAAATAAACGGAAGCCATGGCGAGCCGGCTTTCGATGCCGCCGCCTTCTCCGGGAACCGCCGAGGTGAGAAGCGCCGAGTTGAACACCGGGTAGTTCCAACCGCAACTGATGGCGGCGACGCCCGGCATCTGGCGGACTTCGGCCTTCGAGTGCGATCCGGCATAAAAGGCCAGCGCGTGACGGAGGTTTTGCTCCACGAGTTGGAATGGCTGACGGTCAGTCAACATGCGCGGCCAATTACAACAGAGAAACAGGATCCACGTCAATCACCAGCGAAGTCGCGCCCCATTTTTTCTCGGCCGCAAAGCGCCGTATCGTGTGCAGGGTCTCATTCAATTTCTTGCGGTCGGAACTCTTCAGCAGGAGCTGATAGCGGAACTCGTTCTTCAGGCGCGGGACGGGCGCGGGGGCCGGGCCCATGACGCGCATCTCCTTGGGCTCCGGGCGCAGCATCCGTTCTAGCTCGGTGCTTTTGCGCAGCGCCTCCTCCTGGATCTCGTCGCGCACCAGGATGTTGGCCAGGGCGCTGAATGGCGGGTAGCGCATGGAGCGGCGGAAGAGAATTTCTTTTTCGTAGAACTGCGTGTAGTCCTGCAGCGCGGCGAGGCGGACGGCGTAGTGTTCCGGATTGGTTGTCTGAAGAATGACACGGCCGGGAATGACACCGCGGCCGGCGCGGCCGCTGGCTTGCGTCAGCAGTTGAAATGTCCGCTCGGCGGCGCGGAAATCGGGCAGCCCGAGGCCGATATCGGCCGACACAATACCGACGAGCGTGACGTTGGGAATATCGTGTCCTTTGGCGATCATCTGCGTGCCGACGAGGATATCGAAGTTCCCGTCGCGGAAGCCGTGGAGGATGGTTTCGAAGTGGCGTTTGGAGGAGACAGTGTCGCGATCCATGCGCGCGACGCGGGCGCGGGGGAGGGCCTTGTGCAGTTCGTCCTCAACCTTTTCGGCGCCCGTGCCGACGAAGTGAAGATACTCGCTGTCGCACTTTTTGCAGCGATCAGGGACGCGTTCGGCGTAGTTGCAGTAGTGGCAGAGGAGGCGTTTATCACGGCGATGGAAAGTGAGGGTGACGGCGCAGTTGGGACACTCAACGCGTTCGCCGCAGGCGCGGCAACTGACGAAGCTGGAGAAGCCGCGGCGGTTCAGCAGCAGCATGGTCTGCTCTCCGGCGGCGAGGCGAGCATCGAGCCCTTCCAACAGACGGCGCGAAAAGGTTCCCATCTGGCGCGTCTCCAGGAACTCCTCGCGCATATCGACGAGTTCAACGACGGGCATGGGCCGGCCTTCGACGCGCTCCGGCAGCTCCAGCAGCGTGTACTTGCCGCGCTCGACGTTGTAGCGGGTTTCGAGCGCCGGCGTGGCCGAGCCCAGGACGACGCAGGCGTTGAGCTCGCGGGCACGCACGACGGCCACATCGCGGCCGTTGTAGCGCGGGGCCTCCTGCTGCTTGTAGCTTTGGTCATGCTCTTCGTCGACGATGATCAGCCCGATATTGCGAATGGGCGCGAAGACGCCGGACCGCGTTCCCACAACAACGCTGGCTTCACCGCTGCGAATGCGGCGCCATTGCTCCGTTCGCTCGTTGTCACTGAAGGCGGAATGGAGGATGGCGACGCGGTCCCCGAAGCGGTGCAGGAACTGCCCGGCGACGGCGGGGGTGAGGGCGATTTCGGGCACCAGCAGCAGCGCGGCGCGGCCGCATTGGAGCGTGTGCTCGATGGCGCTCAAGTACACTTCGGTCTTGCCGCTGCCCGTTACGCCTTGTAACAGGAATGCGCCGAAGGAGCCGGTTGTAAGCTGGTCGCGGATTTTTTCGAAAGCGGTTTGCTGCCACGCGTTCAGTCGATGCGGCGGGCGCGTATCGGCGAGCATGGCTAGAGGCGCGATGCGGAGAGTAGCAAGGCCGCGGCGGGCAAGCGCGCGAGCGCCTCGGGAGGCGTCTTTGACGGGTTCTTCGAGAGCGGCGAGGCCGTGTTCGCCGGGATGGAGTTCCAAATAGGCCAGCAGTTCCCGCTCCACTTTGGGAAGCTTGAGTCCATCGCCGCGGCGGGCGAAACGGACGCGCAACTGCTCGGCGGGCGCGCGCATCGGGTCTTTGGCGCTGACGTCCTCCTCGACGATGGCGAGCCCTTTTTGTTCAAGCGTTTTCAGCACGCGCTGCGCGTCCTCAACTTTGGACTTCAAGTAAGAGGCCGACAGCGGACGCACTTCCAACATGCGGAGGATGCGGGCTTGCGGCGACGTGTCTTCTTCCCCATAGAGAGACTGGCGGACCATATCGCGGCCGGAGTCAGTGAGCGAGTAGACCTTGGAGCGGCTGGTCTCGGCGGAAGTGGGCGCCATGCTGCGCAGAACCTCGCCCAGCGGGGCGCAGTAGTAGGCGGCGACCCAGTTGGCAAGCCGAAGGAGCGCGGCGTCGAAGATCGGTTCTTCGTCGATCAGCTTTTCGACGAGACGGGCTTGCCGATTCGGCGCTTGTTTGTGGATCGCGAGGACGACGCCGGTCAATTTGCGAGTGCCGAATGGGACGACGACGCGGGCGCCTGGCTTCGCGCGGTGTTCGAGGGAAGAGGGAAGGGCGTAGGTGTAGGCTTGGTCGAGCGGGACAGGCAGGCTGACGTCGCAGAACAGCACGGCTAACTCAGGCTGTCGATGGATCTAAAGCTGTCGCGCAGCGCCGGATACATGGCTTGAAAAACCGTGTGGGCTCGCTGATAGAACGGCGAGCCGACGCCGGGCAGAACCGTTTCGACTTCGCGGACGGTGGCTTGGCAGGCCTCGGTGACGGAGGCGAAGGCGCCAGTGCCGGTCATGGCCAATAACGCCGCGCCGAAGGCCGAGCCTTCCTGCGATTCGAGAACGGAGACGGGCTTGGCGAATATGTCGGCGAAGAGCTGTTTCCACAGGGGGCTTTTCGCGCCGCCGCCGGAGAGTCGAACGGTTTCCACGCCGCAGCCAAGGCCGGCGATGATATCGAGGCAATCCTTCTGGCTGTAGCAGACGCCTTCCAGGACGGCGCGTGTCATATCGGCGCGAGTATGCGCGGCGGTGAGGCCGATCCACGCCGCCCGGCACGTCGAGTCGAGATGCGGCGTGCGCTCACCCATCAGGTAGGGCAGCCAGAACAGGCCGCGAGCGCCTGGCGTGCTCGTAGCTGCCTCGCGCGTTAGTTCGTCATAGGACGCGCCCGCGGCCAGTTGATTGCGGAACCACTGCAGGCTGAGCCCGGCGCCCTGCGTGACCCCCATGACGTGCCACTTGTCTCGCACCGCATGGCAGAAGGTATGGACGCGGCCGCCAGGGTCGTAGGCCACCGAGTCCATGTGCGCGAAGACCACGCCGGATGTGCCGATGGTATCCGAAACGAGACCCGGCGCGACGATGCCGTTGCCGACGGCGCTGGCGGCCTGATCGCCTCCGCCGCCAATGACCGGAGTTCCTGGATGCAGACCGGTGGCCGCCGCGGCCGCCGCGGAGATCACGCCGGTGACTTCTTCCGATTCGTAGACTTTGGGGAGAATCGAGCGGTCGATCCCGAGCGCATCGGCGAGTTCGTAAGACCAGCGGCGATTGACGACATCGAACAGCGCCGTGCCGGAGGCGTCCGATACTTCGCTGGCCAGTTCGCCGGTAAGTTGAAACCGGATGTAGTCCTTGGGCAGCAGCAGGTGGCGAACGCGGTCGTATTGGGCGGGCTCGTTGTCGCGGACCCACAGCAGCTTGGGGAGCGTGAAGCCGGTGAGGACGGGATTGGCGATGCAGGCCAGGACGCGTTCCTTGCCTACTTTGGCGTTGATGGCGTCTACTTGGGCCTGGCTGCGCTGATCGCACCAGATCAATGCCGGGCGAATGACGGCGTGATCGGCATCGAGGATCACGAGCCCGTGCATTTGGCCCGACAGGGACACGCCTCGCACTTCGGCGCCGGTGACTCCGGCGTCGGCCAGGACGCCGCGAATCGCCTGTTGGCAGGCGTCCCACCAGTTTTCGGGGCGCTGCTCGGCCCAAAGCGGCCGTTCCATTTTCATGTCTTCGTGGGCGGCAGTGCGGGCGGCGGCAATGCGCCCGGTTTCGTCGACCAGAAGGGCGCGCGAGCCGCCGGTGCCGACATCGATTCCCATCCAGTACGCGCTCATGATTGGAGACTCAGATCGGCGGCGAGGAAGGGAAGGTAAGCAGCGCCAATAAGGCCGGCCTGGCTGCCCAGCGTGGCCGCTTCGATGCGCGTCTTCGAGTTCCGATAGGTGAACGATCGAAGCTTGACGTTGGCTTCCAGCTCCGGCCAGAAGAGATCCCAGGCCGGCAACATGCCGCCACTGAGCAGATAAAGCGGGAAGTTGAAGGTGTTGATGAGATTGGCGAGGGCGATGCCCAGCGCGCGCCCCATTTGGGCGAAGATGGCTTGCGCTTTTACGTTGCCATTCAAAGCCAGTTCGTAGACTTCTTTGCTGCTGAGCGGGTGGGCGCTGAGGCTCATGAGCACCGCGGTGGCTTCGACGGCGGTGGCGGAGGCGAGCTTTTCCAGGCAGCCCAGGTTGCCGCAGCCGCAGGGGGGGCCGAAGGGGTCAACCGTGAGATGACCGAGTTCGGCCGCCATGCCGTCCATGCCGTGGAGGACGCGACCACCCATGATGATGCCGCCGCCCACGCCGGTGCCAAGCGTGAGCAGCACGAGGTCGTCAACCTCTCGTCCGGCGCCCATCCATTTTTCGCCGAGCGCGGCGGCGTTGGCGTCATTTTCCAGAATGATCGGCGTTCCGAGTAATTTTTCGATGGCGTCGCGGACGGGGTAGTTTTCCAAATACGGTAGGTTGTTGGAGTTGGTGATGAACCCCTGTTTCAGCAAAATGAAGCCGGGCACGCCGATGCCGACGCCGGCCAGCCGGTGACCGGAAAGGTTGCGTTTCAGTTGCTTGACGCTCTCGACGATGTCGCCGATGACGGCATCGCGGCCGCCCTCAAAGTTTGTGTCAACGGAGATCTTTTCGAGAATTTGACCGTCGCGGTTGACGGCCGCGGCGCGTAGGTTGGTGCCGCCGAGGTCAACGCCGATAGAGTATTCGTTCATGATGGCAACCCTATCTTAGCGTGTGATTCCCATCGTCATCAGCAGGAACGCGTACTGTTCAGCCGTCTCCTCCAGCGCGGCGTAGCGGCCCGATTTCCCGAAATGGCCCGCGCCCATATTGATTTTCATGGCTAGCAGGTTCTTGTCCGTCTTCATTGTTCGCAGTTTGGCGACCCATTTGGCGGGCTCCCAGTAGGGGACGCGCGGGTCGTTCAGGCCGCCCGTGGCCAGGATGTTCGGGTAGGCCGCGCGCTTGACGTTGTCATAGGGCGAGTAGCTCTTCATGTACTCGTAGAAGGCTTTGTTTTCCGGGTTGCCCCACTCCTCGTATTCACCGACGGTGAGAGGGAGCGAGGCGTCCGACATCGAGTTCAGCACGTCGACGAAGGGCACCAGGGCGAGGACGGTGTGGAAGAGGTCCGGCCGAAGATTGACGACGGCGCCCATCAGTAGGCCGCCCGCGCTGCCGCCCATAATGCCGAGCCGTTGGGGACTGCTGTATTTGCCGGAAATCAGATGTTCGGCGGCGGCGATAAAATCAGTGAAAGTGTTCTTCTTGGACAGCAGTTTCCCGGTTTCATACCAGTGCCGGCCCATTTCGGAGCCGCCGCGAATGTTGGCGACGGCGAAGGCGAATCCGCGGTCGAGAAGGCTGAGGCGCGCGGGGCTGAAGTTGGCTTCCGAATTGAGGCCGTAGGAGCCGTAAGCGTAGAGTAAAAGCGGTGCCTTTCCATCTTTGCGAAAGCCCTTTTTGTAGACGATGGCGACCGGAATCCGGGAGCCATCGGCGGCGGCGGCGAAGGTGCGCTCGCTCGCGTATTGGGAAGGGTCGTAGCCGCTGGGAATCTGCTGCTGTTTTTGGAGGGTTCGTCCGCGGCCGGCGAGATCATAATCGAAGACGGATGGCGGTGTCACCAGCGATTGGTAAGTGAAGCGGATGGTTTTCGCGTCGTAGTTCGGATTGCCCGCGGGCTGCAGGGCGTAGACGGGTTCCGGCATCGCGACCAGATGATCCTGGGCGCCGTCCCATTGGCGGACGCGAAGGCGGCGGAGTCCGTTTTCGCGTTCGGACACTGTCAGCCAGTTTTTGTATGTCTCCACGCCTTCGATGAAGACGTCTTTACGGTGTGGAATCACTGTTTTCCACTTGTCAGGGGCCGAATCGCCGGCCTTTGCCGCTACCAGTTCAAAGTTCTGCGCATTGTGGTTGTGGAGGATGTAGAACCGGCCGTCGTGATGGTGCGCGCTGTATAAGACGCCTTGCCGCCGCGCGGCGATGGGGGCGAATGTTCCATCGGGGCGATCAGCGTCGAGGTATAACACCTCCGCGGTCATCTTGCTTTCGGAAGTTACTAAAACATACTGTTTGTCTTTTGACTTGGCTATGTCGACATAGAATCGTTCGTCGGGTTCTTCGAAAGCTATCCGGTCGGAGGATACCGGTGTGCCGAGGACATGCCGGATGACGCGATAGGGGCGTTTGGCGGCGTCCAGGGTGATGTAGAAAAGTGTCTTGTCGTCATTGCCCCAGGCCATGCCGTAATAGACATTCGGAATCTGATCGGCCAGGGTGACGCCGGTCTTGAGATCCTTAAAGTAAGTGGTGTAGACTTCGTCGCCTTCGGTGTCGGTTGAATAAGCGAGTAACTTGTGAGCGGGACTGACGTCGAAGTTGCCGAGACGGAAATACTTATGTCCCTTTGCTAACTGGTTGCCATCGAGCAACAGCTCTTCCGCGCCGTCGAGTGTTTCATACTTACGGCAATAGAGTTGATAGTCCTGGCCTTTTTCGATGCGCGTGTAGTAGTAGTAATCATCGCGGCGCTCGGGGACGGAGAGGTCGGTTTCCTGGATGCGTCCGACCATTTCTTTGTATAGAGTCTTCTGCAACTCTTCCACCGGCTTCATGACGGCTTCGCGATAGCGGTTTTCGGCTTCGAGATACGCGATGACTTCGGCGTTGGCCTTGTCGCGAAGCCAGAAATAGGGATCGTTGCGCGTTTCGCCGTGCTGTGTGATGGACTTGGGCTGCGTCTTGGCGACGGGGGGAGTGTTTTCGGCTGCGTTCATGGGGATGGATAGGAGGGCCGCGAGCGAGCGGCGTGTGATGGGCGGGTTGGCCATAGTGTTTAGGATAGCGCTTCGGATTTCGATCAGCACTCACGGGGCCTTGCTGCCAAAATGTTTAGGAAACTTGCAAACGGGAAATTCGTCCTTAATAATCAAGAAACTAAAGTCAGCCGCGATTGTTGCCGATAAGTTCACAAGCGAGGTGCCAAATGGACATCATTGGGAGCCGCAAGTTTTTGGAGATCGCCGGAGACCGGACGCACGAACTGCCGCCGCTGCTGGTGGCTGACCTCGCGCTGAGCGCCAGACGATTAGAGAAGGTGCTGACGATGGCCGCCGAACTCGTGGAATCGGAAGCGTTGATTCCGTTGACCACCGTGATCTGCCGCGACGAGATCGATTTGGAACGACGCCGTTACGAGCTTGCGCTGCAGTTCTCCGAACAGTATCTGGGGCTGAAAACGCATTGGAAATGGGGCGATTCGGTGCTCGAGTGGATACGCCAATGTGAGACGACGTTTGAATTTCGCGCGGAGCTTCGGGCCTTGCTGCGCCCCGATGTTTGGCCTCATGCGGGGCGCGCCAGTTTCATCACATTGCTGCAGGATAAACACATTGATACCGGCGGCGTGGACCTCCATAAGGCAATTGGCCTCCGGCTGGCGTTTCGGCAACTGCCGCCTCTGGGTTACTGCTCCGATCAGTTCCTGATTTACCTGAATAACTCCGTGGCGAATTCGGCATTTGACACCTGGGCAGGCATGTCTCCGGATCCGATTTCATGCCTGCCGCCGGAACGCTTTGACGTTCACGTCGTCAGGATGTAGCGAGCCACTTGCGGGCGAAGGCCGCGGGGTCCGATTGCAAGTCAACGGATTCGCGGGCGGTTTCGACGCCGTCGACGGAATAGATGGCGATAATGCTCTCAGCGGCGGGTTGCAAATCGAGGCGTTTTTCGCGGGCGTCCAAGCGGAGGGTGGCACCGATCCAAGCCATTCCGACTCGCATTCGTTGGTTGTGACCGAGGGTTACGCAGTGGGTTAGGAAGTCCTGTGTCCACTGGCCTTTTTTCAGCGCCTCGGCGTTTGGCGCGGCGGCCCGCACCGCTTCCAGTTCGGCGGCACGGGAGACGTTCGCCGACTTCTCGTCCTCGCGCTCGGCACCGCGCTCCACGCTTTTCAGCGCATCTTCCAGATTGTCTAAAAAGCCCATCTCCCTATTTTACCCATCGAGCTTCGGCGAAATCAGTTCCTGAATTTCCGGTTGGCTCAACATATTCTTAGTGACTTGGCGGACGGGCAAATCCATGCGGTGTTGCGGCGTACGGCCGGCGAGCTTCTCAGTCAGCGACCGCACGGCTTCGTAGCCGATCCGAGCGGAATCCTGCACCATCATGACGTCGATGGTTCCGGCCGTGAGCGCCTCCACATGGGCTTGGCTGGTGTCAAACGTGATCAGGCGGATCTTACCGTTCAACCCGCGGCTATGGAGTGCCTGGATGGCGCCCAGGGAGCTGGCTTCGCTGGAGGCGAACAGCGCGCCGATGTCCGGGTTGCCAGTCAGGATGTTCTCGGCGACGCCCCGGGCCTTGGCGCGGTCGGCCATGCCATATTGGCGGGCCGCGATCACGACTTCGGGGAACTCCGCGGCCATGGTTTTTTGAAAGCCTTCCTCGCGGAGCATGGTAGAGGTGCCGCCGGGCTTGTGCATCACCATGCCCACCCGGCCTTTCTTGCCAACCAGCGCGGCGATGCGGCGGGCGGCGTCGCAGCCGGCGCCGTAGTTATCCGTGGCCACGAAGGTCACGTAGCCTTCGGCCTCGACGCCGGAATCAAACACGGTGACCGGAATGCCGGCCGCGATGGCGCGTTCAACCGGGGCGCGGAGCGCGCGTTCATCGGTTGCGGAAATGGCAATTGCGGCTACCCGTTGGACGACCATGGAGTCGACGATCTGGATTTGGCGCCCGTGATCGGTTTCATCCTTGGGCCCGTTCCAGACAATTTCGACGCCGAATTCACGGGCCGCGCGGCGAACGCCGGCGTGGACCGCGGCGAAGAACAGATCACCGACGGCCTTGGGAATGACGCCGATTATCCGTTGCTTCCTGGCGCCGCAGGCCGCCATCAGCGGAAGGACCGTCAATAATTCGCGCCGGGTTGACATGGTTACCAGCATATCGTCCTGTCGCCGGCAGGAAGCCAGCGGGCGGCGGGTGCTTAACCGAATTGGGGAAACACACCGGCTCGCTTACGCTCGCCGTCAGGGAGTGGTTTCGGCCAGAATCCCCAAAACGGTTAAGCACTGAACCGGCGGTCGATTGGGACTTTCCGTCACCGGCTCAATGGGCAATTTAGAAAACGGGGGGCGGCTCCGCGACAGAATGTCTAAAAGTGCCGTAAGTCTATGACTTTATAGCTAGATAGCAGGACTTTTGATAAGGTCTAAATTGGCAAATAAGTACTATTGCCGGGGTTCGGCAACGCCGCTATTATCAATACAGAGCCGGAACGGGCGGACGAAGATCTCCCCCTCGGGTTCGACAATTGACAGTGCTGGTTTG
>CAMDKT010000171.1 GCA_945900935.1 Candidatus Sulfopaludibacter sp. SbA3
CACCGCGGCTTTTGACCGAAGCAGCTTCCGGCAGTTTGGAACCTCCCCCTACAGGGCGGCTCCGAAGGGCCTTCCTTCATCTTCCGCACAGCATGGCGCTATTCGCTCCTTCTTGACACAACGTCTCCGTAACAGCGCCAGGTTCGAGCGGAATGGTGACGCGCAGACGGTCGGACACTCGCAGTTCCAGATTCGGCCGAACCTGTGTTTTGAACCCGCGGGTGGTCGCGCTTAAGGTGTAGGTACCGATGGGGAGCACCGGAATCACGAAGTTTCCGTCTGATCCGGTGACGGCTTCGCTGAGAGCCGAGGTGCCCTGATTCCGTACGCTGATCTTAACGCCAGGAACAACGGCGCCGGAGCCGTCTATCACCGTGCCGAGAATCGTGCCGGAATCCAGTTGCGCAGCCAGCGGAATTGGAGCGAAGAGGAACAGATAAAGTGTCAGCAATTTTCTCATGATGCGGATAGTTTATATCACGCGCAGACTTATAGCGGCTGTAATTAAATAAATGTAGCAGACAAACTCGCGGTACGGAACTTTTACGAAAGCCGAGATCGCCCATGCCGGGGCGCGGTCCGGGGTGAACTCAATTCGAGGCCGGTTGCGGCTTCCTCCGTCCAACGCAGTTGCATTAGGGGCGCAGATGTTTTTCGAGGCGCGCGCCAGGGCGCGCTGATGGGGAGGGGGTTTGGCGATGCCGGGAATGGGATCGGCGGCGCTGACGCTGGACAAGGCGAGCCGTGAGAGGCAGGACGGGAATCGGGCCGAGGCGAATTTGCAGACGGGTTTGGAGCAGAAGACGATTCTCGAAGAGATCGCGGCGCTGGCGGCGCAACTCGACGTGTTGAATGAGGAGTTCGCGGCGGTCGCGATTGCGCCGAAGAAGACGAATATGTGACTATTTGCACCGGGTTTGTGCCGGGCTTGTATAAAACCAGGTAATCCCTAATCGGCCAGAATAGAATTGGACGATCATCCACCAAATCCTCGCGTTTGTGGCCAGAGCCCGGGGTGCTTCCGAGAACTCTGAAACCCTCGACAAATTCACTCATCATCTGACGGGCAAGCCGATAGCCAGCCTCCTCCAGATAATACGCTCGAATGTCAGCGAGGTCTTGCTGAGCAATCGGCATGAGGATGTAGCGACTCATCCAGTTTTGCGCTTCGACTCACGCAGGTCGAGGTCGTCAATAAGCCCTTGCATGAATACCTCGCCGTCAACACCTTCGCCGCGTTCGGCTTGGGCGAGACCTTCGTCGATTCGACTGCGAAGTTCGTGCAATTGCACCGCGCGGAGTTCCTCTTTTTGTTCCATAAAGCGGAGCGCCTCGAGAACGACTTCGCTTGCGGAATTGTAGCGTCCTGACTGGACCTTGTTCGCGACGAGCTGCTCAAGTTCGGGCGTCAGAATTACGGTCATGGACTCACCTCCAGTGATTCAACCCCGAGAGTAGCCCAGACGGAGATGGCTGTCAATGATGGCCTTTTTTAGTTACTTAGGCCGTTAGGAATACCCCACGGAGACCTGAAAACTGGGTCTGGGTTGTTCCTCTTCTAACTTTTTGAATTTTTGGAAGGTCTGGAGCCAGTCCGGGGACGAAAGATGTCACTGCTTCTTCGCGATTGGCGGCAGCGTTACGCCCATACCGGTGAGGGCGGTGGCGGTGTTCTTACGGAGATCGTCGTACTGTCCCAAAAATGTAAGGAATCCATTCACTCACCCGGTTCGTAGCCGACACAACGCGACTCTCTACGCTGGCGAACGTCTGGATGGAGCGATGATCAGTCGATGAAACAGTTAGCGGCTCGCGCGCTTGGGAATTCGCCCTTGCACCCCCGAGCGCAAATTCCGTTGTCGAGTCTTAGTGGTCCTTGGGCAACCGCGTGATGAGTCGCTCGCGGGCGGCAATGTCAGCGTGCATCGCATCGGGCGCGAGGTCAATCTCGCCCGGCCAGGCGACCGCGCCCTGATCCACGAAGACGCGCTCGAAGAATTCCACATCGGTCAGGGGCGCAAGAACACCGGTTAGTTCTTGCCTGGCGAATTGGACACGCCCGCACAATCCGTCCTTGAAACGAACGAACAGGCTATATCCCGATTCTGGCTTCACTTCGACGACGTCCCAATACATAGCAACTACCCTCCGTTCATGCCAAAGGCTCAATCTTCCGAGGCTGGGCCTTTTCGCGGCAAAGCCGCCAGTTCTCCAGCAACTCAGCCTGATGCAACGCGCCCCAATCGCCGGCCAGCACCAGAGCGCGACGCGGCAATTCGCCTTGGATCACCGTCAGTGAGGCGATGTCGATTGTGGCCTCAAATTCGCCATAGCGGGCATGAAAGTGCGGCGGCGCGTGGTCGTTGAAAAACATTCGGATTGCGATCCCATAGAACGAACAAATCGTCGGCATCGGGATGTTCTGATATTAACATTTCCCACAGGGAGGCTCTTCCCTGATGCGTTCAGTGCGGCTCGTTGGCCAGCACTCACGCATATTGTTTTTCTCGCTTCTGAAGCACGCCGTGGATCAGTTCAAGGCGCTCTTTCTCACTATTCATAGTCGCAAAGGAATTATTCAAGGCTGAAAGGGCATTGTATTTTTCCATGTGATACCCAATGATCGTTATGATCCCAGACAGCATAGCGAATAACACAGCATAGTCAATCAAGGCATTGAACGACGCATCAAACCCTCGGGGAGCGCGACCGCATTGGACGACACCCACAATCGCAGATACAACTAAGCCGAAAATGAACCAGCTACTCCACTTGTCCACAAACTTTCCGTTGTTCACTTCAGCGATCTGAGCGTTCGTGCTGACGACCTGCTGCAGTATTCGCCTCCTCGCTGTTTGGTGTGGGTAAGGACGGGCGTGCGCAATGAGGGCATTCGGTTCCTGGAGGCGTCGGCAAGGAAGGAATCTCGAATGGATGAGGGGCGTGAGGGAGTTCCGTGTTCGCTTCCTGGAGTTTGAAGTTGGAAACGACAATAGTCAAGAGTGGCGGCGAGAGCGTTGAGCCGCCCCTGTCGCGCGTGTCGCCGGCCGCGAGCTAGTTATCGCGGAGCTACGAGTTTCGCGCCGCACAATACTGGCCGCTGATGAACGCCGATTCACGCGGATAACACGAGACTTTTTATCGGCGTTGATCAGCGTTCATCAGCGGCCAATCGTCCAAGCCCCGAGAATCTTCTTACTCCAAACCAGGAACCGCGCGGCCGGGGATTCAGATGTCTTCGACATGTACTTCTTTCCTCTAGCGAGAGGATGGCATCCTACCTAACGGCGATCCGCGGACGAGGCGTTCGCATGCGGCGAGATCCTCTTGCACTATGACATCGCCGGGACGAAGTTCGAGGCCGCGGCGGGCAACCTTTGCAAGATCGCCGTCATCACCAGATGGCTGGGCCGCGGCGCGTTGCGACTCGCCTAACTGGTTCAAGCGTGCTATCCATTGATAATGAATGCGGAGCGGGACCGTGTAGTGCAAGCGGATCGACAAGAGGAACATTGGCGCCGTTGGGGGACCTATGTCTCCGACCGGGCGTGGGGCACGGTGCGCGAAGACTATTCGCCGAACGGGACGGCTTGGGACTATTTTCCCTTTGAACATGCCCATTTACGGGCTTTTCGGTGGAGCGAGGATGCGCTCTTCGGCTGGTGCGACAATCATCAGCGAATTTGTTTTGGGCTTGCGCTTTGGAATGGCAAGGACTCGATTCTGAAGGAACGCCTTTATGGGTTGAGCGGTCCGCTGGGGAATCATTCGGAAGACGTCAAGGAACTTTATTATTATCTGGACGCGACGCCGACGCATTCCTATTGCAAGGCGCTGTACAAGTATCCGCAGGCGGCGTTTCCTTATACGCGCCTGGCGGAGGAGAGTCGGCGGCGGTCGCGGCTTGACCCGGAATTCGAGTTGATGGATACGGGTGTTTTTGATGACGACCGGTATTTTGACGTCACGGTGGAGTACGCGAAAGCGGATGTGAACGATACGCGGATCCGGATCACGGCGGTGAACCGGGGACCGGAGGCGGCGACGGTGCGGGTGCTTCCCACGATCTGGTTTCGAAACACGTGGACGTGGGGCCGTTCGGCTGACGTGCCGCCTTCCCTGGCGGCTGGCGCGGAGGACGTGATCCGCCTGAGCGAGCCGACTCTGGGTGAGTATCATCTGACGTGTCCGGGCGCGGAGGAACTGCTTTTCACCGAGAACGAGGGGAACAGCCTGCGGTTATGGGGCGTGCCGAATCGGAGTTACAGTAAAGACGCTTTCGGTCAGTTTTTTATAGAGGGCAATCCCGAAGCGGTGAACTCTCAGCGTACAGGGACGAAGGCGTGCGCGGTTTATACGTGGGAACTGCAGGCTGGCGAGACGCGCAGTATCACGCTGCGGCTGGCGCCGCAAGGGGCGGCGGGGCAATCGGACGGCGCGGTGTTCGCGTCGCGCATCGCGGAGGCGGATCAGTTCTACGACGCTGTTCCTTCGGTGCCGCTTTCCGCCGATGGCAACGCGGTTTGCCGGCAGGCGTTCGCGGGCCTGTTGTGGACGAAACAGTATTTTCATTTCGTCGTGGAAGACTGGTTGAACGGGGATCCGAACACGCCCGCGCCACCGCCGGGGCGGCGTCATGGGCGCAACTCCGACTGGCCGCATCTCTTCAACGCGGACATCATTTCGATGCCCGACAAATGGGAGTATCCGTGGTACGCGGCGTGGGATCTGGCGTTCCACATGATCCCTTTGGCGATGATTGACACCGGTTTCGCCAAACGCCAGATGGCGCTGTTTCTGCGCGAGTGGTACATGCATCCGAACGGGCAGATTCCGGCGTATGAATGGGCGCTGGGCGATGTGAATCCGCCGGTACATGCGTGGGCGTGCTGGCGCATTTTTCAGATCGACCGGCGGCTGAACGGCCGGGCGGATCATTCGTTTCTGGAAGGGTGTTTTCACAAGCTGCTGATGAACTTTACGTGGTGGGTGAACCGCAAGGACCAGTTGGGGAACAACATTTTTGAAGGCGGGTTTTTGGGGCTGGATAATATCGGCGTTTTTGACCGCTCGGCGCCGCTGCCGACCGGCGGCGTGATTGAGCAGTCGGACGGCACCAGTTGGATGGCGATGTATTCGTTGAACATGTTGACGATTGCGCTGGAACTGGCGCAGCACAACCATGTGTACGAAGACATTGCGAGCAAGTTCTTTGAGCACTTTCTGTATATCGCCAGCGCGGCGAACGGGCGCACGGAGGACTCGCTGTGGGATGAGGAAGACGGATTCTATTACGACCTTTTGCGGCTGCCGAGCGGGGAGTGGTTCCGGATGAAAGTGCGCTCGATGGTGGGGATCATTCCGCTGTTTGCGATGGAGAATATTGAGCCCAGCGTGATTGACAAACTCCCCGGGTTCCGGAAGCGGATGCAATGGTTTCTGCGGAACCGGCCGGATTTGTGCGGCAATCTGGCGTCGATGACGGAGCGCGGCGTGGGGGAGCGCAGGATGCTGTCGCTGGTGGGTCCTCGGCGGCTGCGGAGGATTTTGGAAAAGGTTCTTAGCGAGGATGAATTTCTGTCGCCGTATGGGATTCGCGCGTTGTCGCGGCATCATTTGGAGAATCCGTATTCGCTGAACGTGGGCGAGGCGTCGTATGAAGTGCGGTACGAGCCGGCGGAATCGAGCACGGGACTTTTCGGCGGGAACTCGAATTGGCGGGGGCCGGTTTGGTTTCCGGTGAACTACCTGCTGATTGAATCTTTGCAGCGGTTTCATCATTACTTGGGAGAGGATTTTACGGTGGAATTTCCGACGGGCAGCGGCAACAAGTTGAACCTGTCGCAAGTGGCGGCGGCGCTGTCGCAACGGTTGTCGGCGCTGTTTTTGCGGGGGGCGGATGGCCGCAGGCCGTCGTTCGGGCCCGACCCCAAATTCCACGACGATCCGCACTTCCGGGACCACTTGTTGTTCTACGAATACTTCCATGGGGACACTGGGGCGGGTTTGGGGGCGAGCCATCAGACGGGATGGACGGCGTTGATTGCGAAGCTGTTGACACAGAATGGAGAGTGATGGGATTTCTTTTTCTACTGGCCTGTTGCGGCGTCCTGACGGCGCAACCGGGCCACGGCGTCCGTCCGGAGCGATTGGTGATCCGCGGCGCCACGGTGGTGGAGGGGAATGGAACGCCGGCGGCCGGGCCGCTGGATATCGCGGTTGAGAACGGCGTTATCGTCACCGTGGGCCGCGTGGCGAAGCAGGCGGGCGATGTGGAAATTGACGGCAAGGGGAAATATGTCCTGCCGGGCCTGATTAACATGCACGGCCATTTGCACAACGAGCGCGGGGGCGTGCCGATGGACTACAACTACGTGCTGAAGCTGTGGCTGGCCTGCGGCATTACCACGGTACGCGATGTGGGGAGTCCGTTGACGCAGGCGTTGACCGTGCGGGCGAAGGGCGAGACGGGCGAGATTGCCGCGCCTCGGCTGTTCATTTATCCGATGCTGGGGCGTGTGCGCGATCCGGGCGCGGCGCGCCGGCGCGTGCAGGAGATCAAGAAAGCCGGAGCGGATGGCTTGAAGATTGTGGGGACTTGGCGCGACACCATGGACGCGGCGCTGGCGGAGGCGCATTTGTTGGGGCTGCCTGTGGCGCATCACATTGGCGTGGAGGAGACGCGGGCCGAGGACGCCATTCGCAACCGCGTGGCGTCGATTGAGCACTGGTACGGAATACCGGACGCGGCGATCCCGGGCGGCGTGCAGACTTTTCCTTCGACGTACAACTATTTGAACGAGGCGGACCGGTTTCGTTATGCGGGCCGGCTGTGGCGCGAAGCGGATTGGGACCGGCTGATGAAGCTGTTTGATTCCATGATTGCGAATAACGTCGCGTGGGATCCAACGCTGGAAATTTACGAGGCCAGCCGCGATTTGCAGCGGGCGCAGACGCAGCCGTGGTTTCGGGATTATCTGCATCCGGTGTTGGAGGATTTCTTTCGGCCGAACCTGGAGAATCATGGTTCGTATTTCCTGAACTGGTCGACGACGGATGAGGCGTTCTGGAAGGAAAACTTTCAGATCTGGATGCGGGCGGTGCGGGAGTTTGCGCGCCGCGGCGGCTTGGTGAGCATCGGCGAGGACGCGGGGTACATCTATCAGATGTATGGTTTCGGCATGATTCGGAATCTGGAATTGCATCAGGAGGCGGGGTTTCATCCGCTGCAAATTGTGCAGCAGGCAACTTTGAACGGGGCGCGCGTGTTGGGGCAGGAAGGGAAGCTGGGAAGGGTTCGCGCGGGGTGGGCTGCGGATCTGCTGGTCGTTGACGGGAATCCATTGGAAGACTTCAAATTGCTGTATCCGGCGGCGGCGAATGCGGGCGTAAAGCCGGGTCTGGTTTGGACCATCAAGGGCGGGATTCCGTATTCGCCGCCGCAATTGATGCGGGAAGTGAAGGCGATGGTGGAGAAGGCTCGGCTGGTGAAGTGAGGCGGGTATTGCGCGGCGTGATGAAGCGAATTACGATCAGCTTATGCCCACGATTTCATTCAAGTTGCCCGACGACCTTTTGACCCGGCTAACCGAACAAGCCAAGGCCAGACGCGTGACGAAATCGTGGCTCATACGGGAAGGCCTGGTAAGGATGCTTTCGGAGCAAACGTCAGACCGGACGCCATCTTGTTATGACCTTGCAAGCGACCTCGCGGGCGCGATTCAGGGGCTGCCCGAAGACCTGGCGATCAATCCGAAGTATATGGAAGGGTTTGGATGTTGAGCAGGAACGGGCCCGGATTGCTCGAAGCTGTTTCAAACGCCGGACGCGGGCCTTTTGTTCGCATTACCGGAGAGGGGCGTTATTCGCGTCGCGCTCCAGATACAGGACGAACTGGCGGACCCGCGGGCGCTGATGCATGCATCGGTGTCGCAATTGGCCGATGTCGCTGGCGGCTGTGTGTTTGGTCCCTTCCCAAGCCGGGCGGAGTTGTCAGTATCGGAGCGGACGCCTGACACGTCTATTCTTGTGAAGAAGGGCGTCGGTTAGAATTAGAATGATACCGTTTGAACATTTTTCGAAGACGCGGCTTGTTTTCGGGGCCGGCTGTTTGCATCAGGCGGGGCGTTTTGCGCGGGAACTGGGATTTCGGCGGACGCTGATTGTCGCCGATAACGGCATGGTGAAGGCGGGGCATGTGACGACGGTCTTGTCGGCGCTGGCGGGTGAGGGAATCGAATCCTCGCCGTGGTCGAATTTCGACGCCAACCCCGATTCGCGCATGGTTGAACACGGGCGCGACTTCGCGGCGAAGCTGAATGTCGATTCGATTATCGGCCTGGGCGGCGGATCGTCGATGGATTGCGCGAAGGCGATCAACATCGTTCTCACCAATGGCGGGGCGATTCAGGACTACTGGGGGCATGGGAAAGTGCCGCTGCCGATGCTGCCGATGATCGGCATTCCGGCGACGACGGGGACGGGGAGCGAGGCGCAAAGCTATGCGTTGATCTCCGACGCCGAGACGCATGTGAAGATGGCGATTGGGGACGACAAGGCGGCGTTCGCGGTGGCTATTTTGGATCCGGAGGTTGCGTCGACGCAGCCATTTTCCGTTCGCGCGGCGGCTGGATATGACGCCATTTCCCATGCCGTTGAGACGTTTGTGACAACGAAGCGCAACGCGATTTCGATGTGCTATTCAAGGGAAGCGTGGCGGCTGATGCATGGGTCGTTTGAACGGTTGCTGGATGATTCCGGGGACGTTGGCGCGGTGGCGGACATGCAGATGGGCGCGTGGTTGGCGGGCTCGGCGATTGAAGCGTCGATGCTGGGGGCGACTCATGCGCTGGCGAATCCGCTAACGGCGCTGTATGGCATTCCGCACGGGCAGGCGATTGCCGTGATGCTGCCGCATGTCGTGCGGTGGAACGGGCAGCCGGAGTATTCGGAGCTGCATAGCGACCTGCCTGGACGGCTGCGGGAGTTGGGCGCGGCGGCTGGGTTGAAGGATTCTCTGTCAAGTTTGGGGGTGGACGCGGAGCGATTGGGTGAATTGGGCTTCGCGGCTGCGCAACAATGGACAGGAAGGTTTAATCCGCGGCCGTTCGACTCCGCCGCGGCACTGGAGTTGTATCGATGCGCTTTTTAATGCTCGTTGTTTTGTTCACTGTTTCGGCATTCGCGGAGTGGCCGCAGTTCCGCGGCAATCCGTCGCTGACGGGAATCGCCACCGGGACGCTGCCGCCGGAAAACCTGAAATTGCTGTGGACGTGGGAGGGCGGGGAGTCATTTGAATCTTCGCCGGTGATCGCCGGCGGCGTGGCCTATATAGGCGCTGGAAATGGGGATTTAGTCGCTATCGATTTGGCTACAGGCAAGACGAAGTGGAAGTACAAGACCGGCGCGGAGCTTGGGGAATCGACTCCGGCGGTGGGGAGCGGGGCGGTGTTTATCGGCGATCTGCGGGGCGGGTTCCACGCGGTGGACGCGGCGACAGGGAAGGCGTTGTGGACGTTTAAGACGCTGTCGGAAATAAAGTCTTCGCCGGTGGTGGCCGGCGACCGGGTGCTGGTGGGTTCCTACGACCAGAATTTATATGCGATTGAGATCAAGACGGGAAAGCAGTTGTGGAAGTTTGAGACGTCGGGGCCGGTTCACGGGACTCCGGGGATCGCCAATGGCGTGGCGTTTGTGACCGGCTGCGACGAACACTTTCGGGCGATTCGGATTAGCGATGGCAAGGAAATGTTTCAGGTTTCAAGCGGTGCCTATACGGGCGCGTCACCGTTGCTGGTTGGGAGTATGGCCTATTTCGGCACGTTCGGAAATGAAGTGTTCGGCGTGGATATGGCGGCGAAAAAGATCATCTGGAAGTATGAACATCCGGTGAGGAAATTTCCGTTTTACTCG
>CAMDKT010000172.1 GCA_945900935.1 Candidatus Sulfopaludibacter sp. SbA3
CTTAATGCTGCCGGCGTGATTGATGGCGTTGATGGCGCGCATGTGATTGCGGTGGCCGTGTTCTTCCAGGCGGCCGTCGATGACGCGGACGCCGAGGGAAGTGCCGAGGAGGGCGGCTTCAATGTCATGAACGGCGAGGGCGTTGCCACAGAGAAGGGAATCGACCCAGCCGTGGCGGATGAGTTGGGAGAGCGGCCCGACGCCTCCGGTGTGAACGACGACGGGGCCGGAGACGACGACGATTTTTTTACCATCGCGCCGCATCTGTTCCATGATGGCGGCGGTTTGGCGGACGGCGGTATCGACTTGGCGCTCCGAGGAGATCTCGTTGCTCATGAAGGAGAAGCCGTGGCGGTCACGCTCCTTGGATTCGGGGATGACGCGGATGCCGCGCATGCCAACGACGACGGCGTCGCCGGCCTTCAAATCGCGGAGGCGGCGGCAGACGGCGGCGCCATTGGCGAGCACGACCATGGCGTCCATGCGCTGGCGGTCGACGGGGACCCAGGCGTGGCTGACACGGACTTCGGTACGGTGATTGGTGGTGGAATAGAAATCTTCGGGAGCGCAGAAATCCTTTTCGACGATGCGGGTTTCGGCGTCGCCATCGTCGGCGGGAGTGCATCCGAGGCCGATCAGTTGGCCGAGGAGATTGTCCATCTGTTCCCGGTTGGGGGCTTCGATTTTCAGACGCAGATGGGAGGCGTCGGAGTTGGTACGTCCGATCTGGAAAATCTCAACTTCGAAGCGTCCTTGGAATTCGACGACGGTGTCGAAGATGCGCTCCATGATGTGGGAGTCGATTAAGTGGCCGTGGGCTTCGACGGTTTCCTGGAAGGGAAGGGGTCTGGTGGCGGGATCCATGCTTCTTTTCAGGATAACGGGTAAACGGGCCGCGCGGCGGGGTTGCGGCTCCGGGTCAACGGCTGGCCTTTACGCTTACAATAAAAACACGAGACCATGACGATCCCGATTGCCTGGCAACCGGACCCCGAGGCGCAGGCGCGGGTACGGTTAACTGAATTTCTCCGGCAGTGCGGGGAGACGGACTACGACTCACTGTACCGGCGGTCGATTGCCGACGTGGAATGGTACACGGAACAGTTGCTGCGGTTTCTGGATGTGAAGTTTGATCCGCCGTATGAGAAGCTGCTGGACCTGTCTGGCGGGGTGGAATGGGCGAGATGGTGTGTGGGCGGGGGCTTGAACATTAGCACGGCCTGTATGACGGGGAAGGACTCGTCGCAGACGGCGGTGGCGTGGGAGGGAGAAGAAGGTACGACGCGCGCGTGGAGTTACCGGGCGCTGCGGGTGATGGTTCAGAAGTGCACGGCGGGGCTGCGGGATTTGGGCGTGGGAAAAGGCGACGCGGTGGGCGTGCATTTGCCGATGATGCCGGAGACGGTGGCGGTGATGCTGGCGTTGGCGCGGGTGGGGGCGGTGGCCGTGCCGTTATTTACCGGTTATGGGCCGGGGGCGATCGCGGAGCGGTTGCGGGATGTGGGCGCGAAGGTGGTGTTCACGTCGAATGCGTTTCCGCGGCGGGGGCGGGTGATTCCGTCGAAAGCGACAGTGGACGAGGCGTTGGCGCAATGTCCGGCGGTACGCCATGTGGTGGTGGTGTGGCGAATGGAAGGGACGGCGGCGCCGATGACCGAGGGCCGCGACTTGACTTGGGAAGCGCTGTGCCAAAGGGGCGACGACGGACATGTGGAGCCGACAGGCGCGGAGGATCCGTTATTGATCGTCTACACGTCGGGGACGACGGGGCGGCCGAAGGGGATCGTTCACACGCACGGCGGATTTCCGCTGAAGGCGGCCTCGGATATGGCGTTTGGATTCGACGTGGGGTTTCGGACGCGGATCGGGTGGATAACCGATATCGGGTGGATGATGGGCCCGTGGCTGATTTACGGGACGCTACTGCTGGGCGGGACGATGGCGCTATTTGACGGCGCGCCGGATTATCCGCATCCGGCGAGGATCTGGGCGTTTGTGGACCGGCAGAATCTGGCGGTTATGGGTGTGTCGCCAACGTTGATACGGGCGCTGGCGGTGTATGGGGAAGAGTGGACGCGACTGCACAGCGTGGGATCACTGGGGTGTTTCGGGTCGACTGGGGAGCCGTGGAATCCGGATGCGTGGTGGTGGCTGTTTGAGAAAGTGGGCCAACGGAAAATACCGGTGATCAACTACTCCGGCGGGACGGAGATCGCCGGGGGCATCCTGTGCAACAATCCGCTGCTGGCGATGAAGCCATGCGGATTTTCGGCGGCGTGTTTGGGGATGGAGGCCGATGTGGTGAATGAGCGTGGCGAGAGCGTGCGGGGCGAAGTGGGGGAGTTGGTGATCCGCAAACCGTGGCTGGGCATGGCGCGGGGATTCCATGGCGATTCCGAGCGGTATTTAGACACGTACTGGCGGACTTTCCCTGGGGTGTGGCGGCACGGCGACTTTGCGAGGATCGACGCGGACGGCCACTGGTTCATAGAGGGCCGGAGCGACGATACGATTCAAGTGGCGGGAAAGCGTGTGGGGCCGGCGGAAGTGGAGAGCGTGGTGACGAGCCACAGCCTGGTGCGGGAGGCGGCGGCGGTGGCGGTGCCGGACGCGATGAAGGGGGAAGCGATTGCGGTGTTCGTAGTCGCCGGGGAGCATCCGGGGCCCGAGGAGGAATTAGAGGAGGAATTAAAGGATCTGGTGGCGCGGGAATTGGGGCGGCCGTTGCGTCCGGCGGTGGTGCAGAGGGTGAGCGGAATTCCGAAAACAAGGAACGGAAAGATCATGCGGCGGCTGGTGCGGGCGGCGTGGCTGGGTGAGCCGCTGGGGGATTTGACGGGGCTGGAGGATCCGGCGTTGCTTGACGAGATTGGGCGGTTGCGGAAAAAATGAGTCGGCCGGGCGGATCTATGCTACGATTCGCGAGGAATGGATGTCACAAGGGTATTAGTCGTCGAAGACGAAAAACGCATTGCGGATTTTATATCGCGAGGCTTGGAGAGCGCCGGGTATCAGGTAACCACGGTGCATGACGGCACGAGCGCCGTGGAGAGGATCCATGCGATCGAGTTCGATCTGATTGTGCTGGATCTAGGGTTGCCGGACATGGACGGGTTGAAGGTTTTGGAGAAGATCCGGAACCGGAAGACGATGCCATCGGTGTTAATCCTTTCGGCGCGCGGGAATGTGGAAGACCGCGTGAAGGGGCTGGAACTGGGGGCCGACGACTACATGGTGAAGCCGTTTGCGTTTGTCGAGTTTCTGGCGCGGGCGCGGGCGCTGCTGCGGCGCGGGACGGCGATGCCGGAGCGATATCAGGTGGGCGATCTGGTGCTGGACGCGCTGCGGCGGAAGGTGACGCGGGCCGGAGCGTCGATTGAATTGGCGCCGAAGGAGTTCAGCATTTTGGAACACCTGATGCGGCACTGCGGGAAGGCGTTGAGCCGGACGATGATCGTGGAGCATGTCTGGGACATGGACTACGACGGGCTGACGAATATCGTGGACGTGTACATCCGGCACTTGCGGAGCAAGATTGACGATGAGTATCCGGTGAAGCTGATTCACACCGTGCGCGGCGTGGGGTATATGATCGATTTACCGGCTGAGTTGAAGGGATAAGGGCTCCGGCGGGAATTCGGGCATGACGCATCGCGTAAAGAGTTTGCGGTTCCGGTTGACGATCAGCTACGTGCTGATTTTCGGCCTGTTTCTGACGGTGATCGGATTTACGTTCCGGGCGCGGTTGAAGACGATAATCCAGGACCGCGTGGAAGAAGCGGTGGAAGAGGACTGGGGCGCGGCGCGGGGATTCCTGCGGGTGGAACGGGGGCAGGCGATCTGGCAAGTGGATCCGAGGGAGATGGATCAGACATTGTTCCTGGAGCGGCTGCGTCGGTTCGTGATGGTGGCCGATTCGCAGGGTGAAGTGCTGGAGATGTCGAATGGGTACCGGCTGCAGGGAGTGGAAACGGCGGCGGAGTTGCGGGCGCACTTCAAGGAGGGGAGTCCGCGGCTGGTGGTGAAGGAGCTGGGCAAGGACCGGGTGTTGCTGCGGTTCGGGGTATTTCGTTCGGAAGGCAAGCTGTATCTGTTAGCAGTGGGGCGGCGGATGACAAACGTCCAGGGACTGCCGAACGCGTTCATGACGGACTACTTTACGGTGCTGCCATTGTTGCTGTTGTTGACGTTTGTGCTGGGATGGTTCATGGCTGGGCGGGCGTTAATGCCGGTGAACCGGCTGGCGGAGGCGGCGCAGCGGATATCGGGTTCGAGTCTGCATTTGCGGATTCCGCAGCGATACGCCAACGATGAGTTGGACCAACTGATAGTGGCGTTCAACAAGATGATGGAGCGGTTGTCGGAGAATTTTGAGCAGATACGGCGATTTTCGACGGATGTTTCGCATGAGCTGCGGACGCCGTTAACGGGGATACGGGGGCAGTTGGAAGTGGCGTTGATGACGGCGCGGACCGAAGAGGATTTTCGCGAGGCGATTGCGAACGCGCTGGAGGATGTGGACCGGATTTCGAATATTGTGCGGGCGCTGCTGATGTTGTCACAGGCGGAGACGGGGCAGTTGGCATTGAAGCGGCAACCTGTAAATGTGACGGAAGTTGTCGAAGAACTGGTGGAGCAGTTCCGGGCCTCGGCAAAGGAAGAGGGGCTTCGGCTGAACAGTGAGTTGGCGCCGGATGTGTACATTCGCGGGGACCGGACCCAGATGGACCGGCTGGTGACGAATCTGCTGGCGAATGCATTGAAGTACACGCCTCGCGGCGGGCAGGTGGATGTCGAGGTGAGGATGGATGGGGCGAACGCGGTGATCAGCGTGGCTGATAACGGGAAGGGCATTCCGCGGGAAAGTCTGCCGCATATTTTTGACCGGTTTTACCGGGTGCCGGGAGAGGATCCGGACAAGGGGCTGGGACTGGGGTTGAGCTTTGTGAGTTGGATCGTAAAGGCGCATGAGGGGCACATGGACGTGAAGAGCGAAGTGGGCCGCGGGACGACGTTCACGATCCAGTTGCCGCTGAATGCGGAGGATTCGACGCCGGAGAGTTCCATTCGGCTGGCGGAAGTACGACAATAACGGCATGGAACTGACGCTCAGTGAACGGATCAAGGAAGGCATCGTCATTTTGGACGCCAAGGGGCAGATGGTGGCGGGCGAAAGCGCGGACCGTTTACGGGAGCAATTGAAGGCGATGGCGGAGGCTGGACCGGCGAATGTGATTTTGAATTTAGCGCATGTCGACTACATCGACTCTTCCGGGCTGGGCGCGCTGGTGATGAGTTTTTCCGCCTTACGGAAAAAAGAGGGCACGTTGAAGCTTTTGAACCTGACGCGGCGCAACGTGGAGCTGCTGGTATTGACGAAGCTGGAGACGGTTTTTGAGGTGTATGACGACGAACAGAGCGCGGTGAACAGCTTCTTCCCGAATCGGGAAATCAAGCGCTTCGATATACTCGCGTTCTTGCAGCAGCGCAAGAAGGGCGCGGGTGGGGAGTAGGCGATGATCGGCGTTGGGAGCGAAGCGCCGGTATTTCCGCCCGTCGGGAATTTGACGGCGCCGGTATTGCTTGCGTTTTTTAAGATCAATTGTCCGACGTGTCAACTGACGTTTCCGTATTTGCAACGGCTGGCGGATCGTGGCGGGCCGCGGATTGTAGGCGTGTCGCAGGACGATGCCGAGGACACAGCCGAGTTCAAAGCGGCGTTCGGCGTGCGGTTTGAGACGGTGTTGGATACGGGTTACCCGGTGAGCCGCGCGTATGGGTTGGAGTATGTGCCGTCGATGGTATTGGTGGAGCCGGACGGGCTAATCAGTTGGCGGAGTGAAGCCTTTGCGAAGGCGGATTTGGAAGAGTTGGCGGGGCGATGGGGCGTGCGGATATTCGATGCCGCCGACCGGGTTCCAAATTATAAGCCCGGTTGAGGGTCCAGGAACTGACTCCGGGCCGGAGTCGCGATACACTGGAGGACGAATGGCATCGAAACTATCGGAAGTGCTCGGCAACACGGCGGCGATCGTAAAGGGATTGAGCGTCACCTTCAAAGAGATGATGGCGCCGACGATTACGGAAGATTATCCGGCGGCGCCGGCGATCTTTGAGGAACGGTTCCGGGGCACACATGTGCTGCAGCGGGACGAGAGCGGCCTGGAGAAGTGCGTGGCCTGTTTCCTATGCGCGGCGGCGTGTCCGGCCAGTTGCATTTACATAGAGGCGGCGGAGAACACGGAGTCGAAGCGGATGAGCGGCGGAGAGCGGTATGCCGAGGTTTATAACATCGACTATAGCCGGTGCATCTTCTGCGGCTTTTGCGTGGAAGCCTGCCCGACCGACGCGATTACGCATGGTCATGGATTTGAGACGGCTAGCTATAATACGGCGACGCTGGTGATGCGGAAAGAGCAGATGCTGACGCAGATATTGCCGGGGGCGATGCCGGCGCGGCCGCTGGGGGAAGGCGCGGGAGCGCATTAGCGGTTGGCTTCGATTTCGCAAATTGGCCGCGTGGTTCGCCGGGTACGGTTTGCCGCCGCTTACGCGCCCGCAAATGCAGTCTACGAACAGTTGATCGATGAACCTGCTAACCGGTGAAAGCGCGGCCGGCCGCGGTGGCGCTGAACTCGGGCGACTTCGCCGGCTTCGGTTTCTAACGGGAAGCGATCGGCCGCGCCGCTGTGCCTGGCGTTTTGCCGGAGCGGGCCGAAGAACGGCCAGTTATTTCGTCAGCCCCGCCGCCCAGTTCTGGATGTCGGCCGCTGGCCGGGCAGCCGGAACAGTGGCGTCGCCTTGCCTATTCAAACAAGGCAAAGGCAACAACATTGGACCCATTAACAATCGCCACATATTGCTTGCCATCGACGGTATAAGTGATCGGCTGCGAAGTAATCTGCTGACCTGTGTTGAATGACCACAGCGCCTTGCCCGTCCGGGCGTTGAGAGCCGTCAGAAAGCCCTGGTCGTCAGCGCCGAAAATCAGTCCTCCGGCGGTAGAAAGCAGCCCAGCCGCATAGCGGCGCGAGTTGATCTGTTTGTACTCCCACATCATCTTTCCGGTTGTAACATCGAGCGCTCGAATATACATCTGCCACGGTTCCTCAGGACTCTCAATATAGCCGGTCCCCATAAACGAATTGCCTCCCGGCCGAAACGTGTCGCGGGACTTGGTGTTAATGCCGCAGCCCTCCTGCGCGACGATGTAGAACCAGTTCGTATCCGGGCTGTAGGCGGGCGACATCCAGTTCGTCGCCCCGGAAGTCGCCGGGCAGGTTTTGGTGCCTTTCAAGCTCGGGATGACGCCCTCGACGCGGATCGGCCGGCCTTTCGCGGTAAGCCCGCTGGCCCAGTTCAGCTCCTTGATAAACGGCGTCCCATGGAGGAATTCGCCGGTGACGCGGTCGAGAACGTAGTAGAATCCGTTGCGATTGCCCTGGACGAGCAATTTGCGGGGTTTGCCCTTGAATGCCGTATCAACGAGGATCGGAATTTCCACCGCGTCCCAGTCGTGAACATCCCACGGCGTGGTCTGGAAGTACCACTTCATCTTGCCGGTATCGGCATCCAGGGCGATGATGCATTCGGTGTAGAGATTGTCGCCTTTGCGGACATCGCCGTCGAAATCCGGGGCCGGGTTGCCGGTGCCCCAATACAGGAGATTCAATTCGGGATCGTAGGAACCGGTCAGCCAGGTCCCGCCGCCGCCCGTCTTCCAGGAGTCGCCGGCCCAAGTGTCGTGATTGGGCTCGCCGGGACGGGGAATGGCGTGCCAGCGCCACAAACGTTCACCCGTGTTGGCGTCGTAGGCGTCGAGGAATCCGTTCAAGCCGTGATCGCTGGGGGCGATGCCCATGATCACTTTGTCCTTGATGATCATGGGCGCGGCGGGGGACCAGTAGCCCTCCGACGCCTCGGCGATTTTGGTTTCCCAAAGCATCGAACCGTTGCGCGCGTCGAGGGCGACCAGATGGGCGTCTGGCGTGCCGAGGTAGACTTTGTTTCCATAAACGGCGACGCCGCGATTTGGGCCTTTTTGCAGCGCGGGCTGGCGTTCATACCGCCAGATTTCGCGTCCTGTCCGGGCGTCCAGTGCATAGACCTCGTTGGGATGGGAAACATACATGACACCGTCGACGACGATCGGGACCGATTCCATGCGACGCGCGGCGTCGACGTGGTACACCCATTGCGGAACGAGTTTCCTGACGTTTTCCGTGTTCACCTGTTTGAGGAGCGAATGGCGCTGGGAGTGATACTGGCCGTTGTAATGCAGCCAGTTATCGGGACTCGGTTTGAGTAAGTCAGGGTAAGTGACTTGAGCAAAACAGACGGCGGCGGTGAGGAGGAAGAGTCGCATCGGTTATCTCCGGCTCCGCGCCTGCCGGCTGAGGTAGGCGAGCAGGTCTTGCAGTTCTACAGAAGTAAGTGATTTGTCAAATGAAGCTGGCATCAGGGATTTGGGTTGGAACTGAATGTCTTTTATCTGGGCGGCGGCGAGTAAGTGCAACTTGTTATCGAGGCCGAGAATCTGGAACGAGGTATTGTGCTGGTTCTTGACAATCCCCTCGAAGGAACGGCCGGCGGCGGTAGTTACTTTTACCGGTTGAAAACCGCGCGGCGGCACAGGCTTGGGAACGGTGAGCGCGTCGCGAATGGCGGCCAGTCTTCTTTCCGCTCCGATGTTGGAGAGATCGGGTCCCAGGATGCCGCCGCGGCCGTTGAGCATGTGGCATTGTGCACACTTGGCTTTCGACAGAAATACTTCCTGACCGTTGGCCGGATTGCCCGGAACGTCAAGATCCACGGCGGTTGCGCGGAGACTGTGGACGTAGGCGACGATTTTGCGGACATCGGTTTCAGGAAGCGGCGACGCCGGCATGGCGGTGCCTCGAATTCCATTCTTGATGGCGTCGAAGAGTTCTTCGGAAGTCGCGCGGAGGTAGCGGCGCTGGGCGCCAAGCGCCGGAGCGCGATCGCCGGGGGCGCCGTCAAGCCCGTGGCACATCGTGCAGGAGCGGTTGTAGATCTCATGCCCGGCCCGCGCATCGGCGGCGTTAAATCGGATGCGTTGTCCGCCGCGCCGCGCACCGGCCACCGGCGGATCGGCGAAGACCACGCGGCCAAAAGCTTCCGGGGAGTGGAAGCCTTTCAATGGAGGCTGTATCGGGGACCAACTGCTGAGCTGGGCATTCGTCTTGCCGCCAATGCGGTTGACGTTGAGACGCCATTCGTCGCCAGCAAGCGGGGGCGTATGGGCGGCGTCGCGGGCGAAGTTGCGAAAGGGGACTTTCATTTCGACGATCCAGTGATCGTCTTCGGGGGCCTCGTCCTTCTTTGCGGCACCGTGGAAAGTGGCCCGGTACTCGACGCCATCGGGCTCCCATGTAGCGCCGCCGGTATACCAATCGGCTTTATTGCGATTCAGCATCGTGCCGATGGCGTTGATCTCCCAGGTGTAGTAGTTGCCGGCTTTGGCGGGGTTGGGGGCGACGAAGATTTCGACGCAATCGTCTTTCGAAACCGGGCCGTGACGCCGTTTTTCATAGGCGGAAATATGTTTGTCGCGGACGTGCCAGGAGACGTAGAGGTTCTCGTCGTCCCAAAGCATTTTGGCGACGGTTTGTTCTTTCTCGCCGGACTGGTACCAGTTGAATGTAAAATCGCCCATCGAGCGTGCGTCGCGCCAGGCCGGTTCGTCGAGCTTTCCGTCAATGTTTATCGGGCTGACGGTGCGCTGGATGGAGTACTGCGCGAAGCACGAGAGCGAAAGGAAACAAAAGGCGCGGAGATATGGCATCGCCCATCATGATATCGGGTTCCCAGGAGGATTGTGACCGCAGATGGTCATTTGACGAATTGGGGCAATGAAAGGTTAGCCAATCGGGC
>CAMDKT010000173.1 GCA_945900935.1 Candidatus Sulfopaludibacter sp. SbA3
CCTCGCCGAGTTCCGCCCAGCCCCAAACGCTGTGCCGATGCGCCGTCTGCGGTCGGCAAAGTTCATGGATTGATCCCTTCCCAATCGGCCCGCGCCGATACCGGTCGGCCCGGCGTTCAAAAAAATACGTTTTTAGATGATCGCTAACAGCAGAGCTTGCAAGGGCGCGCATTGGCCAGCAGATCGCTCGATTGTCGATCGATCAACAGAGGCTTGCCGTGACTCTGATCGCCACTCGCCGCTATTGGGATTGGGTCGCATCCGGCCGGCGCTTCATACTGGCGCAAGCCGTGCTACAGATAGCTCGGAACCGCCAGACCTTTCTGGATGATGGAGTAAAAGGAGGTTTGTTGCCGGCGATCGATGCCGCGGATAATCGCAGGGCTGTTTTACAGCGCCAGGGTCAGGTGATTGAGGCCGAGAGATTTCTGCAGCAGAGCGCAATCGAATTGTCTTTGTTCTATCGCGATGACCGGGGCATGATTCAATTACCAAAGCCCGAGCAATTGCCCCAAGCTTTCCCGGATGCGCAGGAACCTCAGCAAGCACGAGTGCGGGCGGATACACAAGCCGCTCTTCGACAGCGGCCGGAGATACCTCGGGTGGAAGCGCTACGCGACCAAGTGACGGTGGACCGGCAACTGGCCCGCAACCAGCAACTGCCCGCCGTGGATGTCTTTGCCGGATTTACGTCGGAGTCAGGCGATGGGATTGCACGCAGGGGGCCTCAGGAGCTGAGAGCCGGCTTGAGCTTCGAGCTTCCCTGGCAACGCCGCTCAGCCACCGGAAGAGTTCACGCGGCGGAAGCTCGCATCGAACAGATTCGGCAACGCGAGCAGTTCACAAAGGAACAGGTGGTAGCCGAAGTACAGGATGCCGATTCGGCTTTATTGACTTCTCATCAGCGGCTACAAATGGCGCGGGATGAGGTTAGTGTCAGCCGCCAGCTAGAGGATGCGGAACGGACGCGATTTGAATTAGGCGAGGGGACACTTTTTCAACTCAACCTCCGCGAATTGGCAACCGTAGAATCCGCTCTACGCGAGATCGCTTCTCAGGCCGACTATCACCGGGCGTTGGCAGCATACAAAGCAGCGATTGGCGTTGTCCCGTAAGCAGTCGGCGTACAGACTGCGACACGCAAGGAATTCCACATCTCCCTTGGGACGGCGGAATTGGTCGAGGCGACCGGCTGGAATGGAGCGGCCATCGGTGAGGCAATCATCTGGACGAAAACAGAGGGCAGTAGGAAGGTCTTCTTCACCACGCTCGGCCACCCCGACGACTTCAAGAACGACGACTTCCGCCGCCTGACAATCAACGGCCTCCTCTGGGCCTTAAACCTCCCCCTGCCAAAAACAGGCACTAACGCGGCATTTCCCGAGACCTACAACCCGCCCCCTTCCGGCGTACTTAAGTGAACGAATCCAGTGGTGCTCGCTTGCTTTCACAACCGGCGGCGAATGAATCCCTTCGCCCTCGTCTCCTCGACGAGGCGGTCCGGTATCTGATCCGTCCGCTGCCCTCTCATCGCGGGAAACCCACGCTCAGGAAAGCCCGGAGGCATGGGCCTCTTCCGGTGGGCACATTGCTTTGGGGCAGCGGAACCGCGCGACGCATTGCATCCGATCCGGTTCAGGAGCAGCCTTTCCCCAAAGGAATGCCATACTGGTTCTGAAAGAATGCAAGCTGCCAGGCGCACGGCGGCGAACCGCGGTCAAGAGGATGGAACTGGTTGATCTAAAAACGCTTTCCATAAGAGAAAGTGATCAAATCGAGTGGAAAGAGAATGTCGCCGATCCTGACGATGTTGTTGCCACAATTTCAGCGTTCGCGAATGACTGGTCTAACCTGGGCGGCGGCTACGTAGTTTGTGGCGCAAAAGAAGATAAGGACGAACACGGATTCCCTCGTGTCTCACACGTCGGATTGTCCGCCGCCAGGCTGAAAGAAGTTGAAGGAAGGGTTTTGGCAGGTTGCAGGGATCTTGTTTCCCCATCTATCGCCCCCCTGGTCCAGGAGTTGGCTGCGGATTCTCCCGAACGGCGAGTTCTGGTATTCATCATGCCGGCGACCCGTTCGCCACACGCATTTCGCCGACGTGACGATAAAGGGAAGTACTATGTTCGAATTGGTCGAGAAACCAGGGAAGCAAGAAACGGCATTCTGCGCGAACTTCTCGTTCGCAAAGGAGCTTTGGAAGAGTGGGATCGGCGCGTCTGTTCCACCGCCACGATTAACGATTTGGACTTGTTGGCGCTACGCGACGCACTCCAGCGGATGGGGGTATTTCATCCTGACCGGGGAATCGATGAATACTTGTCTGAAGGCCAGTCGTTAAGCCCATTTGTTCCTCCACTTTGTGTTCGTGAACCTCTCACCGGTGTCCTCCGTCCTCGTAATTTTGCCATGCTCCTGTTTGGCCGCAACACCCAATCCCATATTCACGGAGCCTATTCACTATTTTCCGTTTATCCCGGTGCCGATCGTTCTGAACCACATGCGGAACGCCACGAACTCCCAGGAACGCTAATCGGCCAAGCGCGGCGCCTCGTCGAACTGCTCGACGTTCAATCTTATGTTGCGTTTGATAAGACCAATCGGACCGATCCCAACGCGGTCAAGTATCCGCCGCAGGCGCTGCACGAAGCCATGGTCAACGCGCTCGCTCATCGAGACTACGAAATTGTCGAACCGACGCGCATAACCGTTTTTGCTGATCGTATCGAAGTTCTTTCTCCGGGATCTGTGCCTACAGGGGTCAATGTCGATGAATTCCGCGCTGGACGCGCCCCTGCGAAGTGGAGGAACCAGAGCCTTGCCTGGTTCTTGAATCGGCTGCAGTTGGCTCAGGCTGAAGGACAGGGGATCCCAACGATCCTGCGTTCCATGCGTGAGGAGGGGAGCCCTCCGCCGCTATTCCAAGTGAATGAAGTAAACGTCGTCTGTGTACTTCCGGCACATCCCCGGCACGCACTGGCACGCGAACATCGGACAATCGAAGAAGCGATCTCACTGGGGGCGTTGGAACACGCTCGGAAGACAGTGCTGCGCTTACTCGCGCAAGATCCGAAGAACATACGCACAGTTCAACTCTTCGCTGAGGTCCAGAGGGCGCTAAACTCGCCCGATCCTGTGCGCGAATATTTGACGACGCACAAGATCGAGTTAGGTAGCCTCCCTCCGATCGTACTTATCCAACTGGCAGACGTACTCAGTCTCACCAATACGCCAACTCCCGAAGATTTTTCCACCGCGCGGCGGCTCTATCTGGAAGCCGCAAAGGGACGGCTTGCCGAACGCGAAGTTCAGCAGGTGGCAGTTGGCCTGAGCAGGGCCGGAGACAATTCCGCCGCCCTCCAGTTCCTCTATCTACACCCCGAATTGAATTCCAGTCCTTCAATACTCCGAATACGCGCGAATGTACTCATCAGCGAAGCAAAGCATTGCAGCCAAACCGCCCAAAGGCAAGAATTGTCGCCTGAAACCAGAAAGCGAGCGAGTAACGACTTCAGGCAGAACCTCAAACTGGCTGAGCAGGAACTTCTCGTGGCCACTTCGCTGACGACCGACACGACCTTACTCGAAGACATTCGAAAGAGCCTGGACTTGGTGGAGCAGCTTAAGAAAACAGCAACCCGGCTTATCCGACCACGGTAGCCGATAAGCCCCCCTTCACCCCGCCGGCAGCTTCACATTAAACACCGCGCCCCGCGGCACCCCGGAAGTAGCCCAAATATCCCCCCCATGATCCAGCACCGTCTCCCGGCTCAACGCCAGCCCCAGCCCTAGCCCGTTCCGCTTTCCAAAGCTCGTAAACGGCTGGAATAACTGATCCTGTATCTCCTTCGCGATCCCCGGTCCCTGATCGGCCACCGTAATATGCATATCGCCGTTTTCCCGCCCCGCGCGAATCGCGACAACACCCCCATTCGGCATGGTATCCACGGCGTTGGCAATCAGATTCACAAACACCCGCTCCATCCGCGTCCGCTCCACATTCGCCTCTAACTCCTCCGCCACTTCTACCGTAAATTGAATGTGTCCAGCCGCCGGCTCCTGCGACGACACCGCCGTCTGCACTAAGTCCAATATGTTACACCTCTCCCGCTCTCCATGCTTCCCCTTCGAAGCATCCAATAACTCCTGTAACATCTCCAAAATCCGCCGCGAAGCGTTATAGATATTCACCGCAAGCCGCTTATTATGCGCCGGTGGCAACTCACTATCCACCATCATCTCCGCCCCGGAATAGATCGCCGCCAGCGGATTCCGAAGGTCATGCACTATGCTCGACGCCAGCCGCCCAACCGTCGAAATCCGTTCACGCCGGATCAACTCCTTCCGCGCCCCCTCCAGTGACTCCGCCATCTGATTAAACGTCCCCGCCAGCCGCCCAAACTCATCTTTCTTACCCGCCACGCTCTCCGGTATCCGATGCGATAAGTGCTGCTTCGATAACTCCGAAGCGGCAAGGTCTAATTCCGATATCGGCCGCACTATCCTATTCGCCAGCACATATCCCAATAACAAGCTAAAGAACAGAGCCGCCGCCCAAATCAACAGTAAGTCCCGTCGCAGCCGCGTCAGGCGCTGTCCCGCCGCTCCAAACGTCCGGGCGATCGTCAACTTACCTACAGGCGTCCCATCCAGCCCCAACAAATCTCTCTCAATCCGCGCATCGTCCGCCGACACATCGGCGACGGTCGAAGCAAACTTCCCCGCCGGCCCCGCAAACACAAAATCACTCCCGCCCGTCGATTGCTTCAGCGCCACCGCCGTCGCGTCCGTTACCGGATACCCCGCAACCAAAACGCTAATCAACGCCGGCCCCCGCGCGCTGTCCACAAACACCGGCGTCAACACCAGCCGCCACAACATTCCGTCCTGTACGTGATAGCCCGAAACCTGCCGCGGCGCCGTCGGCACCACTGCCGCCTCCACCGGCCACCGCGCCAATTTCGGCTCGCCCGACATCACCGCAATCGTCGATCCCCGCGGATCCGCCACCACCAAAAATGTCGACTCCTTCAACACCGGGCTCAAATACGATCCCATTTCCGTCGCCGAATCCCGTATCGTCGCCGGATCCCCCGTCCCAAACGCCGCTCGCACATTCGGCAAACTCGACAACAGCAAGGCCGCCGACCCAATCATCTCCTGCCGCGCCTTCAACACGGATTCATACGCCTGGAAGCCCGCCGTCACTTCCTCTTCCAGGCTCAGCGTCGCGCTCTCCACCGCATGACGCTGCAGCATCCATCCGGCCACACCGAACAGTCCGGTTACAATTCCGAATACCGACAGCCAGATTTTCCACCGCAACGGCATCGCTTACTTCTTTCCGGAATACGGTCCATTTTCCGCGGGCACCGCCGGGTACTCCTTGCCGAATTTGTTCTTGTGTCCTAATTCCAGGTAACCGGTCTCGGATATCTTCGCCGCTCCCAAATCCTGATCTCCCGCTACCGTAACGCGCCGTTCCAACGCCGCCAACGTCTTTTCCGTTGCCCGCTCATGGAAGATCTTCAACGTGTATTCTCCGGCCGGTACGTTTTCAATCCGGTACATTCCGGTCTTGGCGGAAGTTGCGAAATAGGAACTCGGTACTACCACAATAACCGCACTCATCTGCGCATGGATGTTACAAAATACCCGAACCACGCCCTCTCGCCGAAAAATTATCTTTTGTGACGTCCCCGGCGCGTACAGCCCCGTGTCGAACGGTTGCCCGGCAAAGTTCGAAAAGGCGTTGTGGAAGATGGGATCGTGGTTTGGAAAATCAACTTGCGAACCTACCGGAATCGCCATCACATGCGGAAGGAACTTCTTGTTCCGTTGATCCAGTACGAACTTCCCCGCCGTCGGCGCACTCCGCCCGCCAACAGGCTCCAGCCACACCACCACACCCTCCGCCGATCCCTTTTTCCTGGCGTCGGTAAGTTCCACTTTGCCATGTAGCGTTGCCCCCCAAAGTGTAATCGGCACTAAGCTAAAACAAGTAAGCAATCGTAAGGTCATATCGGTTTATTCGCCGGCTCACGGTCCCAACGTAATCGCTTCGGATCTGCATCCCTTCAAAACTTAAAACCACATTCGGCGCCATTTTATACATAACATTCGCGCCCCCGCTCCGGTTCAACCCGTTCTGCCCGCGGTTCAGATCGCTGTCCCGGTCATTGTGCACCCCAGCGAACCAGTTCAACGTCACTCGATTCGTCGCCGCTACCGATACCTGCCCCCATCCGCCCATCGAATGCACGGTATTAATCACGCCATTCGCCGCCACCCGGAAACTCTGCCGTAACGCCCCCAAATGGTGGACGTTCTCGCCCTTAAAAAACAATCCGCTCACCGACAACTTTGGCAGCGGAGTTACCAGCCAGTCCATCGACAGTATCCGTGACGGCAGCCTCTGCGATCCCAAGCGCGATTCGGACACATGCCCGCCCACGCCAATCTCAAAATTCCGCTCCCCGCTCCAGCTATGGCCAACAGCTCCACGCAACTCCAACCCCGGCCGCCGCCGGTTAGCCAATAAGTTCGCTGGCGCTCCCGTTGAATCCTCCGCCGTCTGCATCACCGCCGCCTGGCCCTTGAACCATCCAACGCGCTGCTCAAATCGCGCCTGCGGCTGCCACCGCCACAAGTTCCCCGAACTCGTCAGCGGCGACACGCCCACATACGCCATCGAATTCGGATCATGCGGCGAAATCAACGGTTTCATCAGGCCCGCGCTAAACGACCTCGTCGCCCAGTCCACCGTAAAATCCGCCGTCCGCACACGGAATGGCGGTGTCGCCCCTTCCGTGTTCCCGTCCCAGAAATCCATGAACATCGAGCCCGACACCTTCCCGCCCCACAAAGTCCCCGGCCCGTGATATCGCAGCCCAATCACCGACTGCCGCACGGACGCCCCAGCCGCCGCCCGGCCCGGAACCGCCGCCGCCGTCGTCGGCACATCCACACCGTTCGCTCCTCGCGTGTTGTAGAAGGTTTGAAAAAGCGCCATCCCCGTCAACGTCACTGGAAAGCGGTTTGCCGCCTCCACCTTCGTCGACGCCTGCTCCTCCACGCGCCGCTCCACAATCTCCAAGCGCTCCGGTACGCTCGGCTTTCCCTCCACCATCTCCCGCAACTGCTTCACTTCCTGCTTTAACTCGCGGTTCTCCGATTCCAACTTTTCCAGCCGTGCCAAAACGGACGCCAAATCCTGTGCCGCAAGCGGAAGCGCCGCCAGCAACAGCACCCATCTACTCATTCAACAACCTCTGGACCCGCGCCCTTACCACCGCCAGCGCAAACGGCTTCGCCAGAAACTCATTCGCCCCTGCCTTCAGCGCACCCGCCGGGTCATTCCGTGCCGACATCGCCACCACCGGCACTCGCAAGAGTTCCGGCCGCGTTCGCATCCATGTGATGAGTTGATACCCATCCACTCGGGGCAAATCCAAATCGGTCAATACAATTGCCGGCGCCGGCGTATTCACCTCCAGATACTCCATGGCCTCTCGGCCGTCGAACACCGTCACCGTGTCCACGTCATCCAATGCCAGCAAGCCGATTTCCAGCGTCCCTGCCAGCGCTCTATCATCTTCAACGATCAATATGGTCCGGGCCATGCCGCCCCTTCTTTTATGGTAGAAACCGATAGCCGACGCCGTGTACCGTCAAAAAATGCCGCGGCACCGCTGGATCGGCTTCAAACTTCTGTCTCAACTTTACAATGTGTGCGTCCACAGTTCGAGTGTTTGGAAACGAATTATATCCCCACACTGAATTCAGAATGACATCTCGTGTCAATGGCCTGTCCGTATTCTGCAGGAAAAACACTAGCAAATTATACTCCGCCGGCGTCAATTTTACCTCTTCGCCCTTCCGCGACGCCACCCGCCGTTCGATATCCACTTCCGCATCCCCAAAATGCAGTACCCGGTGCGCTTCCGTCGTCGTCCGCCGCAACACCGCCCGAATCCGCGCCAGCAACTCCCGCCGCCCGAATGGCTTCGTAACGTAATCGTCCGCTCCAATCTCTAATAGCAGTACCTTGTCTATCTCATCACCCACCGCGCTGAGTACAATAATAGGTGTCTGCACCTTGTCCGACCGCAGTTGCCGGCAGATCTCCACGCCGCTCATCCCTGGCAGGCGCAAGTCCACCAGGATCAGGTCCGGTCGCAAGGTCAGGCACCGTTCATACCCCTCACGCCCGTCGGCCGCCAAATGGACCCGGTAACCTTCCTGCTCCAACATCAATCCAATTGTGTCGCGCAGGCTGTCGTCGTCATCTATAACGAGTATCGTTTGCATTCATGCCCGTTTGGAATTGTATCGAAAAGGACTCCATTTCATGCGTAAGTTTTTTCTAAGCCTTCTGTTGGCAGCCGCCGTTCTCACCGGTGAAGAGTATAAATCCGAGCCCGGCGCCGCCCCTCCCGCCGAACTGGCTGACAGCATTAAGAGCCTTTTGGAGAGGCAGGGCGTCAAGATCAGCAAGGACGGTAAGCCATTGAGCGAGATATGGTTCCTGGCCGCCCTCCCCGCCCCCAAACCCACCACTGAAGCCAATTTGACCATGCCAAACGTCCCCCACGGCTCCCTGATGGCTGTCATCAAAGTCGAGCAAATTTATTCCGACCGTCGCGGCCAGACCTTTAAACCAGGCCTGTACACCATGCGCTACAGCTACTATCCCGAAAACGGCGACCACCAGGGCGCCGCCCCTCAGCGTGATTTTCTCCTTCTAAGCCACGCCGCCACCGATACCGATGGCGCCGCCACCCCGGTCTTCAAGGATCTGGTGGAACAGAGCAAGAAGGTCTCCAGCACTCCGCATCCAGCCGTCTTCAGCATTTGGAAGGAGGACCCCAAGTTCTTCAAGGAGGGGTCGCTGGAAAAAGTGGGCGAATCCGACTGGGTACTCATGCGCAAAATCGGCGCTGTTCCGGTCTCCCTGATCATCGCCGGCAAAGTGGAAGCGTAGAAAGTTCCCCCCATGCCTAAAACGCTTACTCTCGCCTGCTTCGCCCTAACCCTCGCCGCCGCCGTCCCCCGGCCCGAACTCCCCCAGCCCCAGTTCGCCCGCCCGGACTGGCAGACCCTCAACGGCGAATGGGAGTTCGACTTCGACGACGCCAACACCGGTCTCCGCGATAACTGGGCCGTCACCAAAAAAGCGCTGACCCGCAAGATCACAGTCCCCTACGCCTTCGAAACCAAGCTCTCCGGCATCGGTGACACCAGCTTCCACCCCTGGGTCTGGTACCGCCGCGCCGTCCAACTCCCCGCCAACTGGGCCAACCGCCGCGTCCTGCTCCACTTCGGCGCCATCGACTATCGCGCCATGATCTGGGTCAATGGCCGCCTCGCCGGCCAGCATGAAGGCGGCAATGTCCCCATTAAGCTCGACATCACCGATTTTCTCTCCGGCGTCGGCCCCCAGATACTCACCGTCCGCGCCGAAGACCCGCCCGAAGACCGCTACATCCCTCGCGGCAAGCAATACTGGCAGCCCCAAAGCCGCGGCATCTTCTACACCCGCACCACTGGAATCTGGCAGCCCGTGTGGCTCGAAGCCGTCGGCTCCAGTTACCTCGACAAGCTCCGCATCGACACCAAGCCCGATGGCCACGTGACGTTTAATACCAAAATCGCCCGCCAAACCGCCGGGCTCACCCTCCACGCCACCATCAAGTTCAAGGACAAAGTCATCACCAACGGCTCCGCCGCCGCCAACGGCGAACGCGCCAACCTCGGCCTTTACGTCAACGATCCCGTCAAATGGGGCATCGGCCAAGGCAACCTCTATGACGTTGCGTTCGAACTCCGCAAAGGTGCCGAAGTCCTCGACCGCGTCACGTCCTACTACGGCTACCGTGCCATAAATATCG
>CAMDKT010000174.1 GCA_945900935.1 Candidatus Sulfopaludibacter sp. SbA3
CCGATCGAGCCAATCAGCAAATCGGCGATCTGTCCCGGATCTTTCGGAGGCAATGGCAGCGCGACCTGCCGCACCTGTATGCCATGGCGCTGCTGCCGCACCAGCCACGGCCCGCGCCCGGATGGATGTTCCTGGTCGGTCATCACCACCTCGTCGCCGGCCTTCAAATCCAGCCCCGACGCCACAATTCCTATTGCTTCGGTCGCGTTATGCGTCAATGCCAATTCGCCAGCCGGGCAGCCGATAAACTCCGCCAGCGCGCCCCGGTGTGAGTCCATCCGTTCGTAGCCCCAGCGAGGATACTCTTCCATTTCCAGCGCCGCGCTCCGCTCCAAATAGGTCTTCACCGCCGCCACCACGGGCTTCGGCGCAATGCCCAGGCTGCCGTTGTTCAGAAACGCCCGCCAGGCCGGCAAATGAAATTGCTCATCCCGAATCCGTTTCCAGTATGCCTCGGGATTGTCAGCCGCCAAGGCCGCCGCCGGTAGGCCCGCCAGACCAGTAAAAAGGGAGCGTCGTCGCATGCCCCATTCTACTTTGATAACATCAGTCTAAGATGACTTTCAATCGTCGCCAATTCCTGGAATCCGCCGCCATGGCCAGTCTCGCCGCCTCCACTGGTCACGCGGCCGAGCCCGGCAAGCTCCCCACCCGCCTTCTCGGCAAAACCGGCGTCCGCGTCTCGGTTTTAGGCATCGGCGGCGGCAGCCGTTTCCTCGCCTACAAGGACGAGGATAAAGCGCTGGAAGCTCTGAACAAAGCCATCGACGGCGGCATCCACTACATCGACACCGCGCAAGCCTATGGCAATGGCGTCAGCGAATCCCGTGTCGGCAAAGTCATGGCGACGCGCCGCAAAGAAGTATTCCTCGTCACCAAGATTCAGGAGCGCGACCCGGACAAAGCCATGGCCCGTCTGGAAGCCAGTTTCAAAAACCTGCAAACGGACCGCATTGACCTCGTCCACATCCACTCCCTCACTACCGCGGACGATCTCGCCGTCATCGAAAAGAAGGGCGGCGTGCTGGAACGGCTCCTCAAAATGCGGGACGGCAAAGCTGTTCGCTTCGTCGGCGTCACCAGCCATACCGACCCCACCGTACTCAAAACCGCCCTCGAACGCCACGATTTCGATTGCACCCAAATGGCGCTGAACGCCGCGCTCGTCGGCATGCAGAACGGCAAAGCGGGCATGGAGATCAACCCCGGCATGATCCCCAGTTTCGAATCCATCGCCCTGCCCGTCGCCCTGAAAAAGAAGATGGGCGTTCTCGCCATGAAAGTTTTCGCCGCCGATGGAATCGTTGGCCAGGCTCCGCTCGAGAAGCTGCTCTATTACGCCATGTCTCTGCCGGTTTCCGCCTGCGTCGTCGGCATGCCAAAACTGGAGTTCATCGCGCAAAACACAGCGATGGCGAGATCATTCAACCCGCTGCCTGAAGCCGAGCGCAGAGACTTGTCGCTGGCGCTCTCCAGCAAGAATAAACAGGCGCTCGACCGTTATTTCCGCCGCCACGTCGACGCCTAGCGGGACTTTCGCAAAACCGGGCGTGTTTTCCTCGTAGAGCAGGCTTAAACATTAGATGGGAGGCCATCGAAGAGGTCTGAATCCCCGGCCGCGCGGTTCCTGGTTTGGAATAAGACGGTTCACGGGAAAGCACGATCGGCCGCCGATGAACGACGATCAACGCCGATAAAAAGTCTCGTGTTATCCGCGTTCATCGGCGTTCATCAGCGGCCAGTATTGTTTCTTCGCGGAGGAACGCCGATTACTCCGCTCATGGCGGTGGCGTTGAACGCTCTCGCAGCCACTCTTGACGATTGTTTCATCTAGCCGGAGAATCGTGCCTGGATCTATGTTTACAGCCCTCTCGCGATGAAAATGGCCTTGGTTTTGCGAAAGCCGGGCTAGAGCAGTTCTCGACCTTTGGTGAGGCTCCAGCGACGCAATCCTGTGGCACCGGTCTCTTGGCCGGTGGTTCGGTGATGCCCGACGAATTGTCGAGACTTGCTCTAATTCGGCAAAATCTCCGACAGCGGCCCAAAGCTGCCGCGCACAAACGCGAATGCCGCTTGCTCAGCCGCGGGCACTCCGCCCGGTCCAACAGCTACCGTCACCCGAACCAGCGCCGTGTCCGTCCGGTTCAGGCGGATCGCGTCCGCCATCACGTAGAATTTGGCCTTATACTCATCGGCAACTGTCCGGCTGTGCGACTGGTACCAATACACCACCACGCTTTTGTTGTCGCCCCGTTGGATGACGTAGTAGTTGGCATCGATCGGCTCGGCGCGACCGGGGACCGCGATCGGAATTATCGTACTTTTCTCGGCCACCCAGCCATTGCCAGGCAAACAATTTTTCGGTGAATGCGGCGTTACTCCGGCTCGCTGCGTCTTAAAGAACGCGACGAACAGCCCTGCGCCCTGCGGCACGCCCGGCTGCGCATAGTGCCGGGACAGCGTGTCATCGGCTTTCAATACCGCCTGCACTTCCGGCTCAATAGCCCATTCCGCCACCATCGTCCATGCATCGAGACTCTGCGCCAGCGAGGCCAATGGCTTCGTTGGGGGCAGGTATTCCTGCCGCGCGTTCAGATAGTACCCCGCAGCGCCCTGCACCACAGCCACCGCCGTGAATATCATCACATTCCGCGAACGCAAGAAAGAAAGCATATTACCTACACTGCCGCCGCGGCGGGAGCCCGCCGGTCAATTATTTTCTTCACGGTTAAATGAAACAGGATCATCAACGCAAACGCGAATCCAAACGAAACGCTGCCCTCCAGCGTGTGGAAGAAGCCCGTGGCGAGATCGGGGCTGTACTCACTCAGTATTCCTGTCGCCGATACGCGGAATGCGTTTGCCGCAACCGCGATCGGAATCGAAGCCAAAAATATGGCCCAGCGAATCCACAACTTCTCCTCGGAAAAAAAACCGTAGACTAACGACAAAAAAGTAAGTGAGAGTAACGACCGGATACCGCTGCAAGCCTCCACCACCGATAACTTCTGCTCAGCCAGTTCTAATACGTTTCCATCCCGCAAAACCGGGATACCTATTAACGATAAGACGTTCTCCGCCACCGAGCTCGCAAATAACTGCAGCGGAAACGTGATCTGGTTATAAATCACCGCCGGAATCGGCACCATCAGCGGTAACATCAACAACGGCAGCGTCAGCATCCGGACATACGGCCAGCCCCCCAGAAACAACACCGCGCCCCACACCGAACCCACAAATGCCGATCGTTGCAGAAACAACTCTGCGCCCAGGATCCCCAGCGACATCTGAAACACTGCCCACAGCATGACCAGCAGCCCCAGGTAGTTTGGTTCGGCCTTCACCGCCAACAACTCGTCCTTCCGCCGCCAGGCAATGTATCCGGCCACGGCCGGGACGAAAAACCCGTGCCCCATGTCCTCGTCATTGGACCATTGCGTCGCCATCCGTATCAGAATGGGCAAATAGGCTAGGATCAGCAGTCCTAATACCCAGCCCACATTCACCCATGGCATCGCCACGGACGCGGACCCGGATTTGGCAGGCGCGGCGACGTCAGCTTCTTTCATTCTTCTTCATTCTCCCACACGGTGCACCAGCATCAAGTTGGTCGTCCCGGAGCGCCACATTGGCTGCCCAGCCACCAGTATCACCGTGTCGCGCGCCTTGCACAGCCCGCGCTCCAAAAGCGTCCGGTCCATCATCGCCACCATCTGATCGGTCGATGTTTCCGACGGCGTCACTACCGGATGGATCCCGTAAACTAACGCCAATTGCCGCGCCACGGATTCTTTCAACGTGAACGCATAAATCGGCACCGGCGGCCGGTACTGCGCCACCAGCCGCGCGGTCGCTCCCGAGGTCGTGAAAACCACGATCGCCGCTACATTCGCCGACCGCGCCGAATGATACGACGCATCGGCGAGGATTTCGGCGATGGAAGGATTCGACCGCTCCGGCGGCCGCTGATAACCGCGAGGCCGCATCGCCACTTCCGCCTCCGCCGCGATCCGCGCCATCATCTTCACGCTCTCCACCGGATAGGCCCCCGCCGACGTCTCCGCCGACAGCATCACCGCGTCCGTGCCGTCGTAAATCGCATTGGCAACATCGGAAACTTCGGCCCGCGTCGGCACCGCGTTTTCAATCATCGATTCCAACATCTGCGTCGCCGTGATCACAAACTTCCCGCTGTGCCGCGCCTTCTCAATCACCGATTTCTGAATGAACGGCACCTTCTCGCAAGGCAGTTCCACGCCCAGATCCCCGCGCGCCACCATCACGCCGTCGGACTCCTGCACGATTTCGTTTATGTTCTGCCACGCCTCCGGCTTCTCAATCTTCGCAATCACCGGAATCGCGAATTCACGCTCCTCCATGAACAGCCGCAGCCGGATGATATCGGACGCCTTCCGCACGAACGAAAGCGCCACATAATCGATGCCTTCGTTCAACCCGAACTGCAGATCGGCCATGTCTTTCTTCGTCAGTGAAGGCGTTGAAACATTCACCCCCGGCAGGTTGATCCCTTTCCGGTTGCCAATCGTCCCGCCCGCCACCACTTCCGTCTGTATCGCCACGCCGTCAGTGGAAAGAACTCGCAGTTCCACGGCCCCGTCGGCCAACAGAACGCGGTCCCCCGCCGTCACGTCGCGCGCCAGATTGGCGTACACCGTCGACGCCCTCCGCGCGTTGCCCAGCGTTTCCACCGTGCTGATCTCAAAAGGATCTCCCGCGCGCAGTTCCGCCGTCCCGCCTTCGAACATCCCCAGGCGAATCTTAGGACCTTGCAGATCCAATAACAACCCGGCCAGCGAGCCTGCTTCCTGGCAAACCTCCCGCACCAGCCGAATGCGGGCACTGTGCTCTTCGTGGACGCCATGCGACATGTTCATCCGGAATACATTGACGCCGGCAGCCAACAGCTTCGCGATTATCTCGCGCGTATTCGACGCCGGTCCAAGTGTCGCTACGATTTTTGTTGTTCTCACGCTAATCTTAATAGACCTCTCACCCATCATGCCATTAGTCCAAGTCCTCGTCCTCGCCATCATCCAGGGAATCACCGAGTTTCTGCCAATCTCCAGTTCCGCTCATCTCGCGCTCACTCCATGGCTCTTCGGCTGGAAAGACCAAGGTCTTGAATTCGATATCGCGCTCCACTTCGGAACGCTGTTTTCCGTGCTGATCTATTTCTTCCGCGACTGGTTGCGCATCCTGGCCAATGGCATCGGCTTCCCCAACCTCGCGATTCTCGGCCCAGACCCATCGCTCGACCGCAACCCCCGCATGCTCTGGTACCTGATCGCGGCCACCATCCCCGCCGGCGTCGCCGGATTGCTATTCAAGGACACCGTCGAATCCACTCTCCGTTCGCCCTACGTCATGGGGACCATGCTCATCGTTGTCGGCCTCGTCATGTGGGCCGCCGAGCGCTTTGCCAGACACGAACGCACCATGGGCGAAATGAGCCTGAAGGACTGTCTCTTCATCGGCTGCGCGCAAGCCCTCGCCCTTATCCCCGGCACCTCCCGCAGCGGAATTACAATGACCGCCGGCCTCTTCCGCAATCTCGATCGGGCCACCGCCGCCCGCTTCTCGTTCCTGCTCTCCACTCCCATCGTCGCCGCCGCCGCCGTGAAGGGGCTTCTCGATCTCCGTAAACACGGCGCGCTGAACGCGGAAATGCTGCCGACGCTTGCCATTGGCATCGTCGTCACCGCCATCACCGGCTGCTTCGTCATCACCGTGCTGCTGAAGTTCCTCCGCGCGAACTCGGTGTTGCCATTCGTCATCTATCGCATCGCGTTTGGCGTCTTTATTATCGCCCTCGCCCTATTCCGCGGCTAAGGCAGCGTAGATAAATAACCTTTACACCCATGGCCCCATTGGGTTACCAGCACCTTGTCGCCCAAAGAGTTCAGGTAAGTGTTATCGGCGTTCATCGGCGGCCCACCAGAACTGACCGGCGGAGACCATAAGAACTATGGCCGCGGATGAACGCCGATAAACGCCGATTTCGGGGGACCCCCCACGACAAATGCAAGCTGTAAATGTTATTTTCTTACGCCTCCTAACGGTTTCCGCGCGATCAACTGGTGCATCCGGCTATGCGCCACTATCACGTCCGGATCCTCGTCGGCAGCCCGCATTCCCCCGGCCAGTTCCCGCAAGCGCTCCTCGCTCAACACCCCGGCTTGCACTAAACTCGCCCCGGCTTCCACAAACGTCCAACTCCAGAAGCCCTTGTGCGCGCCTTCCCGATATTGCGGCTGATAGGCGTTGGTGTAAAGGACTTCAAAGCCCGCCTCCCTTGCCCAACTGTGAACTCGCCGCCCGCCGCTGTAGTCAACGCCCCGCTGCTCCCCGCCCGCCACCGCCAGGTCCCGGAATTCTTCGTAGGCCGAAGCGCGCGGTTCCGTATAAATGGCGGTGAGGTCCGCTTCTTCACACACCATCACGCCGCCCGGTTTCAATGCTTCGTATATCTTCGTCATCGCTTCCACCGGCTTGCTTAAATGAACCAGCAGCCACCGCGAATAAGAATAGTCGAAACTCTCCGGCGCCAATCCATGTTCGTAAATACTGGCAACTCGAAATTCGACAGTATCCAATCCCGCCTCCAACGCCAGCCGGCCGGCCTCGGCCACCTGGTCTTGGCTCAAGTCGATCCCCACCGCATCCGCGCCCTGGCTCGCCGCCCACCGCGTCACATACCCCAGTCCGCACCCAAATTCGACATACCGTTGTCCCGTCCCAAGCCCGGCCCGCCCTAACAACTCCCGCGTCTGGCAATCGTGAATTTCACCGATCACCCGCAATCTGTCGTGCCCGGACCGGCCCGATTCCAAAATGTATCGATCCCCGAACGTACTCATAAGAAAATAACGTAGCACATGAAAATCGTTTCGGCACCGAAGTGCTCGGCTTCATCAAAAAAAACTGAAACCCCCATGGGTGATTTTCGGTGGCTGACCGTCGTTTCGCCCGAAGGGAAAATCTTTCAAAAAGCGCTTCTCGACGTCGGCATCCTGCTCACTTGCTTCGGCTCAGGCGATGTCCGCGGTGAATGCGAACGGCTGCGTGCCCTCGGGGTCGTGTTCCGCCAGGAGCCCGCGCAAATGGGGCCCGTCACTCTGGCCACTTTCGAAGATGCCCGCGGCAACCTCATCCGGATCGCGCGGCAGTAGAATAGGGCCATGTTCCTCACGCTCCCGCTTCTGCTCGCCCTCGCCGCCGACACGCCCCTATTCAACGGCAAGAACCTGGACGGCTGGGAAATCATCGGCGACGGCCAATGGACCGTGATGGCCGACGGCACGCTGCTCGCCCAACGTACCGCCGACGTGAGAAAGCTGTTGGAACCCGGCGCCAAATTTACCAACAAGCAGGATTTCAGCGCCTGGGAAAACAATCAATCCTGGCTGTACACGAAGCGGAACGATTTCGCCGAGTTCGATCTGCACGTCGAATTCTGGACCCGCACCAACGGCAACAGCGGCATCTCCATCCGCGACACCTCCCGCGCCAAATACGGCGTCACCACGCCGCCCGACTACAAGCGCACGCCGTCAAAAATCGGCTACGAAATACAGATCAATAACCGCTACCCCGATCCCCACCCGACGGGAAGCATTTACGGCTTCGACGATGCCAAACCCGGCGCCATGCGCGAGGACGATTGGAACTCACTCGACATCTCCTCCCGCAACGACAAAATCTCCATTCGCCTGAATGGCAAACTCGTCGCCGAACATGCCGGCGACCCTGGCCGTCCCAAAGCAGGCCCCATCGGGCTTCAATTACACGATCAGTTTTCGGTGGTCATGTTCCGCAATATCCGCATTCGCGAACTGGCTGGCAAATAGCGGCAACGGGAATTGAAATGCCGCGATTGATACTATGGAATGTAGGAGCCGGAATATGGGCAGTCTCGACACAGTCAAACTAATGAACGTCGATACCGGCATCGATTGGACCGGTTGCGAATTGGTTGAATGCGTAGCCGGCAAGGTATCGGGCCGGCCTATCGTACGCGGCACCCGCATTCTGGCGGATACCATCGTTCAGGATGCGGCGATTGGGTCTCCTCTGGAGGAAATCCACGAGAACTACCCCGATCTTTCCATCACAGCAATTCAACGGCTTATCGCGTACGAGCAATCTGAACGCGGGCCGCGCCAGACGCATCGTGCCTCTGCTGTCCTCTAACGCGTATTGGCAGGCCCGCGTCGACGTAGACCAATCCGCTCACCCGGCCAGAGATTGATGGCCGTTTGCCGCAGTGTCCGGGCCGTGGGTCAAGAATTGCGTGGAGCGCAATGATTCTAGCGGACGCCCGGCAGATAGCGCCAGCGCGTGCGCTGCTGATACTGGAGATAGGCGCCGGGGAATCTTTCGTTGAGTTCCTCTTCTTCCACGGCGATGCGGATTTCCGAGCCCGCGAGGTACAAAATTGCGGCGGCGAGCAGCGAGACTCGCGCGGAGACAACCAAGCCGGTAGCTAGCAACATCGCAAAGAACGCCAGGTAGATCGGATGCCGCAGCCACCGATAAGCGCCCGCGGTTATCAACGCATCGCTGGCGGCGTTGGCGGGCGCTGAGCGGAGCGACCATGTGAAAAGTCCGGCGGCGAGTGGTGCCAATAATAGAATCCCGATCAATTCCGCGGGGTGAGGACGCAGCGGGCCGTCGCCCATCAACAGCGTGATGATCATTGGGGCGGCGGCTTGCAATATCGTGCCGAACATCACCGGCCCGCTAAGGAGCGCCGGGCCAGCCGCGGTTCGACCGCGCCGCGAAATCGCGCTCACGACGGCGGCGAGGCCCAATACCAGCCAGGCGGCGAGATAGGCCGACAACGCCGCAAAGCGCAACTTTTCGATGGGCATCCAGGTCTATGATAGCCGGTCGATAACGCGGCTCGATCGCCCCTACTCCCCGTCCTCTCGCGAAATCCAAGGCGGCTGCGCGAACACCGGCTCGATCATTCGCCAGATCTCGTCGCCAACCCCGCGCCCGTCGGCGACTCCAAAGACCAACCCTTTCAAACGCCGCTTGCCAAGCTCGGCGTGCGTGTTCACCCACTGCGCGAACTCCTTGCGCGGACCGCTGACCAACCCTGAGCCCCGCGCCTCTTCAACAAAGCCTTCGACATCGGCAAGAATCCCCGAGTGCAACCCGCGCAGCAGATCGGCTTGCTCGCCGATCCACGCCCGAAGTTCCACCGGGATATCGCCGGTAAGCGCCTCTGGCGTTTCACCGGCGCGCAACGCGGCCCAGACAGTCTTAGTCGACGTGCCAAACATCAACCGGTGCAGCCGGACGTAGTCATCCAGCTTCACCTTGGCGCGCGTGCCATCGGGCCAACGGAGGACGAAGCCTTCCCCTTCGAGATTGGGAATTGTGCGCGCGTCCAGCACGCCATAGAAATGCGCGCGTCGAATGGCGGCCGGCAGTGCCCGCCATGTGTCCGTGTCGGCCCCCGACAGATCCACCGAACCAAGCGCGACCAACTCCTCAATTCCGCCATAATCGACAACGATGCGGTTGGCCGGATAGATCGCCTCCATCAGCACCGTTTCCCCGGCGGGCGGATGGTAGTCCGGCGCCTGCGCCGCAAACCACGAATCAGCCCACAAAGCCTGATCGGACTCGAAGCTGCCGCGCGTTGAAAAGACGCGCCGCCCTTCATAGGCGCAGAGCAGAATCAGACTGCCGTCGACTTTTTCCCAAAACTCCGGCGGACCAGAGGGAATCTCGGGCAGTTGACTCAAGTTGAAGAATTTCGCGAAGCCGCGGGCGATGACCTGTCCGGTCTCATCAAGAATCAGGCCGCGGGCTTCGCGCAAAACTTGCGGCCAGTTGTGAGCCTTAAAATCGAACT
>CAMDKT010000175.1 GCA_945900935.1 Candidatus Sulfopaludibacter sp. SbA3
GAGTCCGTCAATGCCTTGGCCCACGTGTACGACGAGAGCAAGAACAAGCCATTGGAGTACTGCTTCTCAACCTTGGTCTGCAGCGAATGGTAGGTTGAGTTGCCGACGTTGGCCGAGTTGATGAAGCCAACGCCGCCATACTGCGGGAACGGCCGCAAGGATTGAGCCAGACTTCCCCGGAAGCTGCTGTAGGGCCGCGTGAAGCCCGCCGCCACTACAGCGGGATCATCGATCTGCCTGGTCAGCAGGTCGCCAAACCGGAGGTTGACCGGGTTAACCTGGTTAACGTTATAGACGCCGGTGGAAAGCCGCGTCGACTTCTGGCCGACCCAGCCCACATCCAGCAGCCAGTTCGAGCGGAGTTGCCATTGCGTCCCAAAATTAAAGGCCTGGGTGTAGAGAGGCAACTTCGCGCCGGTGAGCCACGTGTTGGTGCCCGGAGCCGTTCCGGGAATCACGCCGAATCCAGGGTCGATGAAGGGCGGCCGCGAGAAGTTCTGCGGGAACCCGTTATTCCAGTTGAAACCGGGGGTGAGACCTTGGTCCTGCGAGAAGAAGGCTGGAGTTGCGATAAAACCGGTGGCCGGCGGCTTGGCGTTTCCTCCGCCCTGCGCGCCGGTTGGATAGTAGCTGATGCCGTACGCCGTGCGAATGACGATTTTCTTCGACACGGACCATGCGAGTCCGAGGCGCGGACCAAAGTTCATGTACGCCGTGCCGTCGGTCAGCCGTTCTTTTCCGGAGCGGCCAGGGCCGGTGCCGGCATATACCAGCGCGCCTGGCTGACCATTGGCAGCGGGGTTCGGAACGCTCGCGTCCATAATGGAGTAAACGTTGTTCACCTCCCGCATCGGCGTGAACAGGTCCCAGCGGAGGCCGAGGTTCAGGGTGAGTTTCTGGCTCAGCTTGTAGTCGTCCTGCACGTAGCCGGCGAAGTACGTGAGACGCATGCCCCGCGTGACGTCGTTGATCAGCAAGCTGCCGCTGTCCACATCTCCCAGAAGGAAGCTGGCGAAAGGGTTGCCGGTGGTTCCGCGCAACGCGCCGGAGGGAAAGGCGGTCCCATTACGGCTGAAGGTGTACGAACCGCTGGAGGCCCCCTGGAGCAGGTTGTTTTGCAGTTTCCGGAAATCGACTCCGAATTTAACATTGTGCTTGCCCTTCACCCAACTCAGACTGTTTGAGAAAAGGTACGTCGCGGAAATCGTCCGCAAGAGATCCTGGTTCTGCCCCCAGGGTGTGAATGGATCTGTGAAGATGACCGGGAACGGTCCGTTGTTGACACCTTTCAGGCCGAGCTTTTCCCCCCAGTTCTGCCCCTGTTCCGGCGCCGCCAGAAGCTGATGCTGTCGCGTCAGGCCAGTGGAAAAGCGATTGAGCAGAGTCGGACTGATCACCCAGTCGTGCGACAAGCGTACCGTGTCCTGCCCTGGCCCAAGCAACCCAAACCGACTGTTCGCGATCGGACGCGGCAGCGCCGCGAACGGACCTGAATCCGTATTGAGCCCGTTGTTCCAACTCCCGCTCATGCGATGCGCGCTGGAAAACAGGTGGTCAAACTTCATCGTGTAGTTGCGATTGTCGGTACGATTGTTGCCCGTGGCGGGGTAGTTGTTCACGATGCCGGGAAGGATCGGTCCCGGGACAAAAGCCAGCACCTTCTGTGAAACGGAGCTGATGCGCGCGGCCGGGATCTGGTTGTTGACGAACGGATCACGGGTGAATCCTCCCTGACCGTCCGCGCGAGTCGTGGCCGGATCATAGAGCTGGATCAGGCCGTTCGGGTCTCTCAACTGGGACAGGTCGCCGCTACGGAAAGCCGCCGTCGGCACGGACGCGAGCTGATTCACGGGACCGGAGCGGAACTTGAAGTAATTCGTGTTGAAGAAGAAGAAACTCTTGTTGGCGCCGTTATAAATCTTGGGGATCAGAATGGGCCCGCCAAGGCTGCCGCCGTACTCGTTCTGCCGGTTAATGGATCGCCTGGCATTGAAGAAGCCGCGCGAGTCCATTTTGTCGTTGCGCAGAAATTCGTAGCCGCCGCCGTGGAACTGATTGGTGCCGGAGCGGATGGTGAACTGCACGATGCCACCGCCGGTGTTGCCAAATTCGGCCGAGAAGTTAGAGGTGACCAACGCGAACTCCTGAATGGCTTCGGGAGGAAGCGTCACGACGCGCGGATCGCCGCCCACCTCAGCGGTGGTCGCGCTGAGACCGTCAATCTGGATTTCCTTCGAGAGCGTCTGGCTGCCGTTGATATGCGCATCAAAGGTGTTGCCGGAGGTACCGGGCGCCAGGAAGATGAAACTCTCAGCGGAGCGGTTAGCGCCATTGGCGACCAAGGGGAGGTCGACGAAGGATTTCGGATTGACGCTCGTGCTCACACTGCTCGATTCGCTTTTCAACTGGGGCGCCACGTCGGAGACTGTGACGCTTTCGCTCACTTCACCCACCGTCATTTGCAGATCGAGGCCCACCGTGCCGGCGACTTCGACGCGCACATTCTCGCGGATCAATTTCTTGAAGCCGGGGTTCTCGGCCGTGACACTGTACGCGCCCGGCTTTAGGCTGGTGATGTTATAGGTGCCAGCCTCACCCGAGATGGTGGAACTTTGAAGGCCAGTGTCGACGTTGATAGCTTTGATTGATGCGCCGGCCACGGAAGCGCCGGACGAATCCTGAACGGTGCCGCGGATCGTCCCGCGGTCGGTCTGGGCCGGGCTCAAAATTGGAAAAACAAGGACAGCAATGATTGACGCTAGAAGTTTTTTCACGAACTCGCGTCCTTTCCGCCAGATCCGTTCATCCTTGTGGATCGGCTAAGAATTTTCTATCACAGAGCAGTCTAAAGATGCAAGCACTCCGGCCGATTTGTAAGTGCCGCCATGATATGATCCCCGCCATGAACGTTATGGCGTTGTGGACAGGAATACTTGGCTTACTATTCGCCGCAACGGGTCCGCTGTCCGGCGCATAACAAGAAGACTTGTCTTTGCGGCAACCGGTGGTACGCACCATTTATCCGGTGGGCAGACAGGGCAGCGCATCCCAGTGGAAATCGAGGGTGAGTTTTTGGACCGTGCGGAAGCGATCCGTTGTGAATGCGACTGGCTGAATGCGACGGGCTGAAGGCGCGACAGCGGTCCGTCTTCAGGTTGAGATCGAGCTGCCGGCGAATATTCAGCCAGGGCCACGCATCATCTTCGTTCCGTCTCCGAGAGGCACCTCGAATCGGGTGCTGTTTCGTGTGACGGAGTGGAGCGGCGTAACCGAGCGGGAGCCGAATGACACACTGCCGGAAGCGCAACGGGTTGCGGCGCCGGTAGTGATCGAAGGCCGAATTGCCCGGCTGACCGATGTCGATTCTTACCGGTTTCATGCGAATGCCGGCGAGCGGCTTGCCTTCAACGTGATGGCGGCGCGCAATAAGGCTGCCGGGTTCGTCGCCGTCACGCTGCTTTCCGGCTCAGGCCGCGAGCTGGCTCATAACAACGCCCGGATCGGTCCCGACGCGTATCTTGACTATACATTTAAGGAAGCGGGCGAGTTGCTCTCGATTACCCCTTGTCGCATGGCCGGGCGAATTCTGACGCACTCCCGGAAGTATCGTGTGGCCGGAGGCCGGGACTATCGGCAGCGGGGCTTCTCAGTTCTAGTGGCCGGCACTGGCATTAAAAGGATGCCAGGTCTATGGATCGCCGGACGTAACCGGTTCCGATCCCAAAGACAACCGCCCCCTCAGGATTCCGTCCGATTAACGGGCCAAGTGAAGCGATCATTTCGCGGACCGTTGCGCCGATCTTTCCGCCGCTTCCAGGTTCGCCCGGTAGGAGGCCTCCGCCGGGTCAATCTCGACAGCCTTTCTGAAGCTCGCCGCGGCGTTGGAAAAGTCACTTCGCCGCATGGCAATGTCACCCAGATGATTGTAGGCGTCTGCCGCCTTAGTATTCAGTCGAAGCGCCGTTTTGAACGCGATCTCGGCTGCGTCCAGGCCGCCCATCCGCTTCTCTAACAGGCCTAGCAAATGATAATAAGTCCACACGCCTGGAGCACGGACGATAGCGTGCCGCACGTTGGCGAGCGCGGCTGTGTACTCTTCAAGATCGAACTGCAAGGCGGCCAGCCGGAATCGAGTGTTGTCGTCTTCCGATTGCAGCTCCAGCGCTTTTTCAAGAATCTGAGAGGCTGCTTTCAGATTGCCTTGTTCTACGTGCGCGCGAGCCTCTTCGACAAGCCGCCCGGCCTGCCGCTTGGATTCGTTTTGGTTCTCGCTAGAATCCTTCAAAGCACGGAAACGCTGCAAGGCGCGGTTTCGGTCCGTGGTCCTACCCAGCTTTCCGTAGACCATAGCGATCTGGTAGTGAGCCTCGGGTTGGTGCTCATCGAGCACCATGGCACGCTGGAACGAGGCAAGAGCTTGTTCCAGGCTGCCCTGGCTGGCGTAAGCGGCACCCAGTAGAAACCATGGCTCGTACGACTGGCTGGCAATCGACACAGCCTGCTTCAGAAGCGCAGGCGCCTGGGCGGTCCGATCTGTTTTCATGTAGACGTTGGCCAGGCCGGTGAGGGCCGAAGCGTTCCGCGAATCGAGTTGCAAAGCCGAAGTGAACTCAGGTTCCGCCCGCTCCATCCTGCTGGTGGCGGCATACACCGCTCCGAGCTGCGCATGCGCCGCCGCATCTTGTGGCGCATGCCTTACCAGCCGTTCGAGCAGTTGCACCGCCTTATCGTTTAACTGATTCGTGAGATAAAGGGCCGAGGCGCCGCGCATTGCCTCCACAGAGTCCGGCGCAATCTTCAGAGCGGCCTCATAGGCAAGCAGTGCTCTGGATGGATCGCCTGCCGCGGCGTAGACTTCGGCCAAGGCGATGCGCGGCTGGATTTGCCGGCCATCGCAGGCCACGGAAGTCTCGAAGTAGAGGATCGCTTCCGGCAGCCGATGCAAGCGGAAATAAGCTAGCCCCTGAAAAAAAGCAATGTCGCAGCGGCTCTGGTCGGCTTTGTCCCACAACCGGAGGGCATCGTGGTAGCGGCCGCGGTCAAATGCTTTTTTAGCTTGATCGATAACTGAATCTTCCGCCGCAAGAAACAGAAACAGAACCGCCAGAGTCACTGGGCCGCCACTTTTCCCTTTACCGGCTTTTCTTTGGCCTGCGCTTCCACGGCGTGGCTTCTCCTTGCCTCCTGGCGATCAAGCTCCGCCTGGGCCGCTTTCGTAGTCGCGGCGAACATTTTCCGCGCTTGTTCGGTCTTGCCAAGCCGCCTGTAGGTTTGTCCAAGTTGATAGTACAAAGCGTGATCGCCTTGGCCTAACGCAAGCGCCTGCTCATAGCTGGCCGCGGCTTTCTCATGATCGCCCATCTGGGTGTACGCTTTGGCGAAACTTTTCCACAGCGCGCCGCTCTGTTCCCCATGCATTTCTTTGGCGGCGACCAGTTCCGCGAGTGCCTCGTTGGGCCGCTGCAGAAGCAAATATGCCTGGGCGAGCTGTAGCCGGGCTTCGGGGTCCGGAGAGCCAAGTTTCAGTTCCTGCTCGAACTGTTCGGCCGCGAGCTCAGGGCGGCTGCTGTCCTTGTATATGGAGCCCAGCGCAAGATGCAACCCGCGCACATTGGGATTCTGCTGGATGGCGAGCTTCAATTCGCCGATGGCTTTATCGGTCTGGCCCGTCTTCTCGTAATAGGCGGCGAGAAGCTGGCGGATCCGAAACGAGTTCGGCTCGATCTCGCAGAAGCGTCTGGTGGTTTGAAGATAGAGATCAGCGTACGCGGCAGCGGCGCGCTGTTCCGCTTCGAGATCCGGAGGCGTGCGACCGAGTCTTGCCTGCAAGGCCCGCAATGTAGACTTCCCGGACGTGGACAGCGGTGTCTGCCGGATCAGGGCTTCCATACGCGCTGCCTGTTTTTGTTCCCATTCGCGCAGCAGAGGAAGTTTAGGATCGTACTCGGCCACGCGCCGGGCGATTGCATTCGCCTCCGCTATATAGCTCTGGGCCAGATGATAAAGAATATCGACATCTCTGGGTGCCAGCCGCGCCGCGTTTTCGAGAGATTCCATTGCTCTCACGTACTCGCGGCGCGCAGCGAACGACAGTCCCTGATAGTAAAATCCCTGCGGGTCGTGCGGCGCTAGCGACGTATATTGCTTCAGCGCGCTTGAAGCGGCAGTGGTGTCGTTCAGGTTGAAGAGGTCGATCCCCAGAAACAAATAGGCATGGGACAAAGCCGGGTTCAACCGGATGGCTGCCCGGAAGGACTCGGCCGCTTCCTTCGGTTTCTTCTGCATATGCAGCGCGAGGCCGAGATTAGCATGCGCTTCCGCAGTCGACGGATCGATTTTCAGGAACTTACGGTAAAGCGATTCCGCTGCCACATAATCGGCACTCTTCAGCGCTGCTTGAGCCTGTGTCCAATACGTGGCTCGATCCTCGCCGTTCAAGGAGAAGGCCAGGAAAAGGAGCAGGGTAGCGGCGCGAACCGCTACCCTGCTTTCAAAAGTAAAACTTGATGCCAAACTGGATCTCGCGAGGACTGTTGATTTGAGGATTGTTGATCCGCCCGAAAGTACTGCTATCGAGATTCTGGTCGATGCCGCCCAGCCGGTGGCGATTGAAAATGTTGAACGCCGCTGCCCGCAATTCAAAATACCGCGCCTCGCTCTTACCAATATAGAAGTTCTTGAGGAGCGAAAGGTCCTCGTGCAGCAGAGGCAATCCGCGCAGTTGCGCAATGAGGGCCGGCGTATCGCCATACTCCCTATTGAGGGGCCTCCGGAAGGCAGCGGGATTGATGTAGCTGTTGTTCGGTTTGTTTGGCGTCTGGCTGTCGAAATTGGGATTCCTCAACGGCTGGCCGAGCACGAAACTCGCCCTGGGCTGGCCGCCGGCGCCGAACAGATTCTGTCCCGAGACGACTCGCAAGGGTCGACCGCTCTGATACCGCTGTACGCCCGAAATCCTCCAGTTCCCAATGACGGTATTGGCCACCGGATGCATATTGCTCAAATACTGCTTACCCTTTCCGACGGGCAACTCGTACACATAGCTCAACACCAGCGTATGCGGAGTATCCTGATTGCTGACCGACTTGTCGGCCGCGCGGTTGTACTGGTTCTGCTGGGAACCCGCAGCTTCACCGACAAAGCCGCCGAGCGATGGGTTCTCGCCTTCCACGTTGGTTATTAGTTTGGCGAACGTGTAAGAACCGAGGAAGTAAAGACCGTTTGCGAAACGATGCTCAAAACTGGATTCGAGCGCGTGGTAAGAACTATGGCCACTGTTTTCTCCGCCGACGCCAGTGCTTAGCCCGACGTATTGCGGGTATGGACGCAAGGCCTGTTGAAGCTGGCGATTCAGTGGATAACCCGCGTAGGGAAGCCGGAATCCAGTCGCGACGACCTGGGGATCATCCAACCGCCGGCCCAGGAGATCTCCATAAACTCCCCACCACTTTGGATCGAGCTGGTTGAAATTCTGCCTGTTGTTCAGCAAGCGAACTCCGATGGTTGCGTGATAACCCATCCGCAAAAGCGTATTGGACGTGAACGCATGCTCCACGGTGAAATTCCAGTCGTAAAACATCGGCGCACGGCCAGCTTCCGCAGTCATGTATGTGGGACTCTGGAAGTTCACGAGACTCGGATCGATCTTGGGCGGCCTGAGGTTTTCAACGAGGTTGCCGAATTCATTGAAGCCGTTGTCAAGACGGAATGAAACTCCGTTGCTGAGAAAATCCGGCACCGCTCCGAATCGGCCCCCAAAACCTTGAATTCCGTTATCCGCATTGCCATCCTCTCGCATCGCCTGATAGAAAATGGCTGCCCCGCCCCGAACAACGGTGTTTGAGAAGGCCTGATAGGCGAATCCGGCGCGCGGCCCGAAGCCGTTCTTGCGCGTGTCCTGAAAGCGGCTTTTCCCACTCCGGCCCGGGCCGTCGCCGGCAAACTCGAGAGCGCCGAGCAATCCGCCGGCTCCAGGATTGGGAAGGCTCGGATTGAAGTTGCTGTTCTGATGATTGGCCTCCTCCTTCGGAAAAGCGAGGTCGTAGCGGAGGCCCAGGTTGAGCGTGAGCTTGCTGGTCACCTTCCAGTCATCCTGGATATAGGCGGCGTAATAGGGAAAACGAAACTCGATGTCCGCGCCGTAGTTGAAATTCCCGCCGCCCGCCAAACCGAGCAGGAAAGCCGCATAGCTCGAGCCTGTGCGGGTGCTCACCCCCGGGCTTCCCGTGGCTGCGGGAGAGAAGCCGACCTGGCCGCTGCACCAGTTGCAGTCCTTGCGGCGATAGTTAGCGAGCAGGTACTGAAACCCGAATTTAAACGTATGCTTGCCCTTCAACCACGTAAGTTGCTCGTTGAGGTTTAATGTCCGGCTGGGAGAAAAAGTCTCCACTCCGTTGTTGAAGTTGCCGAACTCGGTCTGATATTCGGTGCTGACCCCGATCCGGGATCCGGTCGCGCCCTTTACCTGGATTGCCTTCCGAAAATCCTCCGTAGTCCGCCTTGGCCCCTCTTCGCGGATGTCGCGGCGATTATGCCCAAACGTGAAATGGTTCAGCAGGTTCGGTCGAAGGATGAGGTCATGATTCACACGGAAATACTTGTTGATGCCGCCCGCTATGAAATTCTGGCCCAAGGCTCCGGGGATCGGCCCTATATTGGGGGGAGACTCGAAGAGGTGCCGACTGATCAAGCCGCTAATGCGACTTTTTTCCGAGAAAACATAATCACCTTTGATCGACCGAACATCCTGATCGCTCCCCGGACGTCCCACGGCGCGCGTGTTATTGAAGACCTGGCTCGGATCGTCAGGGGCAGGCAACAGGCCCTGGATCAGCTTTGGTACCGCATGGATTCTCTCAGGACAGATGACATTCAGCACGCCATTACATTGCATGCGCGGGCGAGCGAACGCGTCGGTGATAATTCCTCCCTGCGCATTAAAGGGGTCGTAAAGGGGAACCACATTGCCGCCGGCGTCCGTATAGCGGCGGAAGTCACCCCGCCTAAACTCGTCGATGGGCAGGGTGATGACATCCGATGGGCTTCCCGCGCGAAATCTGAACTTTTCGTTGGACAAAAAGAAAAAGGCGCGATTGCGGCCATCGAAGACCTTCGGAATCCAAACAGGACCGCCGATCGTTCCGCCTCCCAGATGTTGCCGCGACACTTCCCTCGTTCCCGGACCATAGGTGAACCGCCGGGCATTGAAAACCTCGTTACGATTGAAATAGAACCCGGATCCATGAAAGGCGTTCGTGCCAGAGCGCGTCGTAAAGTTCACGATGCCGTTCGACGTTCTGCCGAATTCCGCCGAGTAAGTCCCGGATTGAACCTTGAACTCTTCGACGGCTTCCGCGCTGACGGCCTGGAATCCAGGGTCATTTCGACGTTCGCTGTTCGATTCGGCGCCATCCAGCAGCAGGCTCGCTCCGGAAAGCAGCCCGCCACCGATTCTGGGATTGCCTACATCTCCCAGAACTCCCGGTACGAGGCTTACAAAGGCGAGGTTGTTGCGAAGCCCGCCGCCGAGGAAAAGCGGCAGGTCCATGATGGCTTTGCTGGAGATGACTCTGCCCAAGTCAGACCGGTCGGTCTGAAGCAGGTGTGCCTCAGATGTTACTTCAACTACTTGCCGCACGTCCCCCACGGTCATCCGGAAATCCACTCGGCTGGCGGTGTTCACGCTGACGCGAACATCGGGCGTTTGAAAAGTGTTAAAGCCGGGCTTCTCCGCCCAATGCCGCTTACTTTGTGTAGCAGAGCGGTATTTTGCTGAAGTTCAAATTATCTGCTGGACATTTTCGCCGCCGCTGGGTATAGTTTGTTGGATGGGTCCACCAGAACAATTAGTGTAAGCCTTGAGAAGATCGGTCTCGACG
>CAMDKT010000176.1 GCA_945900935.1 Candidatus Sulfopaludibacter sp. SbA3
TCAGCTACGCCCATCCGGGCATGATTCCGAGCTTCGATGGCGCCAGCATCAAGGAACTCCCCGTGGACCTGGCGCTCGGCCATCGGACCGCGATGGACGTGCTGAGCAACAACGATGAGAACGCCACGATGGAGATGTGGTACCGGCTGTCCAGCGACAATTAGAACTCCGGGCCGAAGAAATAGTTGACGCTGGACAGTTGGGTTCCGATCACTTCGCCGACGCCCGTGATGGCACGACCTGCACTATGCACTTGCGTGGTCTGTGGCGCACAGAGCCGCTGGATCGATACGTCGCCGATCATACCCAGATCATGGTTGACGCGGACGACGTCCAAAAAAATACGTTTTTACGTGATCGCTAACATTCCAGGCAGCCGAAGCGCCAAATTCATCGGAACCCAATGTTTCGATTGGGCAAAAGCCGAGCCCACCAGATCTCGGCCTTTTGAAATCATACACCTCCGGCACGGACCCCCAACTTCTTGACGCATTCACGGCTGCTCGCTACCAGACTTGTCTGGCTGATCCAGGTGAACTCTTGGCACCGCCAGAAGTTCTAAGGCACCAGGCGAATCCGTAAAGCGTGATGTCGAAAACTGCTGGCGAAGTCCCACAGGGAGGCAATCCCAGAACTTGACGCGACCGGGAGGGTCGGTGTGGACCAACAGAGAGGAGCCCACTGTTTGACCCAGTTTCTTGATGACTTCTTCCACCTCGCGAAGGCCGCTTGCGTTGGGGATCTCCACGAAGAAATTGTCGAAACGAGGAACAGTTCCGTCCTCGGTTCGAAGCATCAGGGCAAGAGAATAGTTTGCCTTCAATCCACCGAAAGTCCACCATCGAGTTCGTCCACTGAGAGTGTCTGTCTCCACGACCCGACCGGCAGCGCGGACAGCGAATGTCTCTGATCGAGCCTCAGAAAGCTCCGACTCAGCACGCTTGGACCAAACTTGATCTACAGCGTCGTCGAGTAAGAGAGACCTGATTGCGTTGCAGAAGATCCTGCTAAGAGCTCGGCTTCCTCCCAGCCATCTAGACCGGCCCGGTGCGTCCGCTGAACGGACATGGGCGATGGACCTGTCTTCATCCAATCGGATCACTTCCCAAGCGCGCCCCCCAAGCGAAATCACGACCGGCTTTTGACCGAAACCTGCAAAAGACAGAGGATGAACCCAACCGAGTGCTTCAATCCCGCAAACAACCTGAAATAGCGACGGCGTATCAAAAACAGACATGAGAGCCATGAAGTTCTTAGCGCCATACAGCCGTTCGCCGGAAGGGCCAATACCAACGACCCCCGAATCCTCGAAGAGAATTCCCTGGTCCAGCATGTGCCCGATCAGGTCCTCCGTAACGGCGGAATCCTGGGCAAGTGCTCTTTGAATCGTCGAATCACGAAAGCGCCGAGAGGCCCCGCCTTCCTGTCTGATCAGCGCCATGATTTGCTGTGCGACCACTGGATATGGATCTGGCGGAGGGTGTAGAGGTTCCACATACCCGCTTCGCCAGAGACGAATCAGGGCGGCTGAAGCGATCAAAGACTCTCTGTGGGTAGAGAGAAACAGGCAGTTCCGTCGGCTTCCGGATCTCCGCCCCGTTCGACCAAGGCGCTGGAGAAACGAAGCGACACTTGTTGGCGCTTCCAGTTGCAGAACGCGGTCAAGGTCCCCAACATCGATTCCGAGTTCCAGGGTGCTAGTGGCGACAATCACGCAATCGCGCGATTCCCGAAATGCCCGTTCCGCTTGCCGTCGCTCGTCGACACTGAGCGAACTGTGACTCACAAAGGTGTTCGTCCCGGCGGCACGCAACAAGGATGCCAGGCGTTCCGCTTGGGACCGGCTGTCAGAGAACACGAGCCGTTTCTCACCCCGATGCAGCCGGGAAATCACGAGAGCAGCGTTCTCAATGCTACCTACGTAATCGAGCGTCACATCAGCCTCAGCAACGCCGGTAGACGGCGGTGAAACGATTCGCGAATGCTCGTCACCCCGCGTTATCCAGGAGAGAATCTCTTTAGGGTTACCGATGGTTGCAGACAATCCGATGCGCTGCGGCGGGCGACCGGCGAGCAGCGCGATTCGTTCAAGAACAGCAAGAAGGTGCCACCCTCGATCATCAGCGGCGAAGGAGTGAATTTCATCGACAATGACGGCACGCAAATTCCCAAAGAAGTACTTGCGATCCGTTCGGTGCGAGATGAGCATCGCCTCAAGACTCTCTGGTGTCGTGAGCAAAATATCGGGAGGATCTCGAAGGATGCCGGAGCGCGCCGCCTGCCCTACGTCGCCATGCCACAATCCACATCGGCGGCCGACGAGTGAGCAATAGAAAGAGAGCCGCTCCTCCAGGTTGTTCAGCAGCGCGCGAATCGGACAGATGTACAGAACGCTCAGTCCTGCCCACTCCTCACTGAGCATTCGCGAAAGCACCGGCAGAATCGCAGCCTCCGTTTTCCCACCAGCAGTCGGAGCAAGCAATAGGCAATGTTCCGCATCGAGGATCGGGTCAATCGACTGTTCCTGCAATGGCCGCAAATCGCGCCAGCCGAGGCTGTTGACCACGTGATGCTGGATGCTCGGATGTAGGCGGTCGAATCCCATCACAACTTCAGCTTGATGTCATCAACACCGAACGCCGCAGAACCTGTCAAGGAGGCCACCGCTCGCTCCTCCAAGCTCAATTCGGCGTCGGCAAGCGCGAGTCCGTAGTCTTTCCGTGGGTCGAAGTCCGGGAACTGCTCGATTCGATCAAGAACGTCAACGAGCTTCTTCAGGTACAGGCGAGGTGCGAGCCCTACCTTGCCCCCGAGCGCTCCCACCATCGTGTTGGCGAAGGCCTCCAAATAAGCGTCGCTAGCCAACTGGTGGACCCGGTCGGCCGCAGGCGACCCTTCTGCAAACAAATCACGGACCTTCCTGCCGACCTCATTGAGTCCGGACATATCGAAATTTCGGAGACGAATCTGTATTGCCCGAGGATTGTCAAATTTGTCGTCTGGCCCGAATTCAACATGGAGGCGCTGCGAGAGTGGAGGAAGGCGCTGAGCGCCTTGGGGACCCGTGAAGAAGGCCGGGGTACCCGTAATCAACAGATAGAGCCCCTGAAATCGTCCGCCGTAGATCTCATCAATCAATTGCCGGAGGGCATTCAAACCCTTCTCGCGAATGTCTCCCCGCACTCGCTGCAACGTCTCAACCTCGTCGAGCACCACAAGAAGGCCTGCATAGCCAGCGTCCCGGAGGAGAACTAATAGGCCCTGAAGAAAACTGAGTGCTCCGAAATGGTCAACGTCGCCTTTGATACCGGCGCGGCGCTTGGCGGACGCAGATACATTCGGCTGCCCCGCCACCCACGCCAAGAGCGCTTCTGCTTCTGCGACATTTCCCTCGGCCAAAGCGGAGCGATATGCGCGCAGCGTAGCCGCAAATGCGGGAGCCATCTTCGTGATGGAGGCGAGCCGCTTTTCCATTAGATCGTTGGTTCGCTCCAGCAGGACAGCCTCTTCAAGTTGCTGGCCACCGTTTTCTTGAAGGAGATCTTCTTCAAGCGCGAAGAACCAACCATCAACGATGGCCCGAAATGCTCCCTGCTCTTGGTCTGCGGTAGAGAGTCGCTCCATAAGACGTCGATAGACGGTCTCTAACCGATGAAGCGGAGTTTCCGTCTCGCTGATCTGCACCTCGGCAACGGCAAATCCCGCGCGCTTGGCTCGCTCTTGAAGCCAGCGAGCGAAAAACGTTTTGCCGCTACCGTACTCTCCTCGTACAGCCTTCAGCACCCCAGACCCAGACCTTACGGAATCCAATTCTGAATCGACCGCCAAAGCGAATCGATCCATGCCAACGGCTAATAGATCGAGTCCACGCTTTGGGACGGTACCCGCTCGGAGCGCATCAATCGTTTCGCGTCGTCGTTGCCGGCTAACGGCCATTAGATTCCCCCATGTCGAACTGTTCCCGCAGAAGCTGGAGGTTCAGTCGAACCGTCTGCGAAGAATCGACGGAAAGGACGGGATAACCTTCGACATTTAGAATTCGCTGCAACGATGCGATCCAGCCGTCAATTCGCAGGCCCGACAATTCGAGCCGTTGGGCAAACACGCTCTTCAGAAGAACAAGATTCCGATCGGCCAGAACCCGTAGCGACTTCTCGACCTGATCTTGCTTCAGTCTCCCGGCGAAGGTGGACATCTGATCTTTGAAAACACTCGATTCCATCAGTGCATTCACCCAATCAGTACGACTGTCTTCAAAGAGAGACAAAACAGGTATTTGCGGATCCTTTCGCTTGCCAGACTTCTTCACCTTCGGACGCTCAACCGCCGTGTCGACTTCGCCTTCAAACCACCAGTCTGGCGGAGTTTCCGGCAGAATCTCCCAACCTTCAATGTCCATCAAGGCCGGGGCGAGGACAGCAATCGGCGCTACACATTCCTGGCTCGTCAAACCGCCGTGGTACCCAAGCCGTCGATTTGCTGTATACCGAAGCGTCTCGGAGAATGGAGCAATCAATCGGCCGCCCTCCACTAGCACGCGAGCACCCTTCACGAGTAGCTCATCTGCGGCCAGCGAGTCGCCGCCGGTCGCCGGCCGCCAACGATCCGCGCTGTCGGCCTTGCGGCTAAGCTTGGAACCGTGATCGAGAACGTGTCCGTGATCGCTCGCTAAAACAACGACTCGTCCAGCGCTCTTCGCCTCGCTGAGTAGCGTCTGCAAGACGGGGATGTCTTGCAAAGTCCATCGAAACGAACGCTGTTCGGGACCACCAAGGGAATCATCAATGACGTTCAATACAACCCCGACGATCTTTCGTTCGTTCTTACCAACAGCCAACCGAAGCGACTCGCTTAGGTCCGTCCCGCTAGAGCCCACCTCATCTTTGTGAAAGAGTATGGGTTTCCACTGGCGTAGCTCGGGGTGTTCTTGAAAGCCCTTCTTCTCGACATTCTGCGCGCCATTGACCAGCGTTCCACACAACAGACTTGTTCTGGAATAGTTCGTTGCGGAGGGGACGACGGTTAAGACGGAATGATAAGCCGGCCCTTCCGCAGGTGTCCATTCCTGCCAGCCATGTTTGTACAGGTCACCGGACAATTCCCGCCAGACGGGCACGCTCATGCCATCCATCACGATAAACAGAACACCCGCTGGTGACGCCTTCGCCAACGGAGCGACAACCGTCGAAAGCACGTCCTCAATCATGAGAAGGCCCGCCGCATTACTACCCGAGGCCGTGTTCGCAGCTAGCAACTCACCAAATCGGCGGTTTTCTTCTTCGCGCCGCACAGTGACTTTATCGAACAATTTCCGATAGGAGCGGCTCACCCCTTCGGGCTCATCACCGCCAAGCAGTTGGTGGCGCGCCCAATCCACCCAAGAGCCATCCTGCTCAAAGCGCGAGACCGCATCGAAAAGTGTAGAAGGAAGCGACTGCGATTGGTCGAGCCAACGCACGAGGCGCATTGCCATCTCTGCCCGCTCTCGCCGGCCGCGCAGCTCTTCCAAGTATCGTGAGCCCTCATGCAACGCCACCGACACATAGGCCTGCTGCGACTTTCGGATGTCGCCTCCGGCGAGTTCCTCAGCGAACGAAGTCAAGCGCTGCTGGAATCCGATCAGCGACCAGCGGCTCTCAATAGCGGCGTCAGTCGCACCGAGGCTATCCAGGATCTGGTCGGCGCGAGCAAGTTCCCTGCGAACACGGTCCAGTTGTAGCTCACGTATAGCCCACTTCTCGGCGGCTTCATTCCATTGGCGAGCCTGGAGATTCGATAGCGGCCGATTTCCGGTGAAGCGTTCCAGCCTGCCCAGCGCCCTGGGATCGGCCCCGTGGCCGGTCAGTGCCCCCAATGCAAATCCAACCGCGAGAGCATCCTGCCCGAAACCGTCCGCCAGCGTGCGAACCAGAATGCCGCCCAGCTCGCCCAGGCTCAACGAAAGCCACGGTCCGAGTGGTCCCTTTAACGCGTCCCCTAGTGCTTCCCATTTCGCGGCGGCACCGTCGGATGCCACCCAAGGCAGAAACTCAAGCAAGTCGGGTTTCGCGGTCTTTAACCCCATGCGGTTCTGCAAGATTACTTGCCAGACCAACTCCGGCGTCAGCACACCGCTCGCCGCCACGGGCGCTTCGCTAGTTCCCAAAGCTTCCAACGCGGCATCCGCAAGAGCTGTCGATTGGCGAAGTACAGGATCAACCTGGCGAGCCTTGAATCGTTCAGCCAACCCGTTCCAGGGATCGACAGGCAACAACTGTTGGCGGAACAATCGCGCCCGGACGTCGTCGCCAATCGCAGTTGTGGGAAGCGGCGTGACCAGCACGAGGGGCGCGGTGGATTCTTCCGAAAGGCGCTGTCGCATTTCCAAGACGGAATCGCACTGAGCGACCCGCCACAACTCGCTATCTAGCCGAATCTCGTTTGACCCCTGCCAGCGACTCTGACTTTGCACACCAATAGCCGGTCCGGGTTCCCACTTCCCCCGGATCGACTTGAGCTGCGCAATCAGAACGGATTCTTTCATTTGGTTAGTTGGCTTGCTTCTTGACGATTCGCCACGTCAATTCCAGTTCGGCATCTTCGGTCACTTCCCGGTCGATCTCATCACTGAGGGCTTGCCATTCCTTCTTCCCTGTTACTTTCCGTTGCCCGGTCGAGACCTTGATTCCAGGTTTCGGCGGCGGTGCCGGCGGAAGGACCGGCGGCAAAGCCATGTCGTTCTCATCCGGCACGGGAACAACAGTTGGGGGCGTTGGTAGATGTCGCGGGGCATCCAACAGCAGCTTCATCGAATCGTCAAGCCAGCGGCTGACTACGCTATCGAGAGCGGTGGCGTGCTCGTCCGCGCGAAGAGCGTCTTGAAGCTGTTGCCGGAGCGACTTCGCTACTCCCGCCCGAGGCTCATCTTGCACTTGGCCAAGCTTCTCAAATACATCCAAACGAATCTGGTTCAACGCCGCGTGGGCTTTGGCGGACTGCTTGAACACCTCTCCCATCGCAGACGGAACAGTCACCGGCGCGCCTTGAATGGCATCGAACGTCTCAGACGGTTTCTTCGCTCGCTGGATGGCTTGGCACAGGGCATTCGTGGCCGCGGCCGTCTTGTATCGAAGGATTTCCTTTTCATCCCCGACCACGGCAGGCAAGATGGTGCGCAGCTTGCCGAGGTAGTTCGCGACCTCATGTCCAAATTGCTTGTTGAGGCCAGCCACCTGATCGTGCAACTTCTGGAGATTGGCGAGTGTCGGCAATGCAGGGACCGTGACGCCAAAGAAATGGCTGGCGCGTTCGCAGGCCTGATCCCACGCCTTCTGCTCTGGTAGCTTCTGTCGCTCTAGCGTGATGTCATCGCGCAGGCTCGCGAGCGATTCTGGCGCTTGGATACCTTGCAGCGTCAACATGCGGTTCGCCTGTCGCGCGTAGGTGAGGATCACCAGATTCTCAAGCGAGTTCGGGAGCCCCATCGCGTTCGGCTCATTCATCCACTGCCGAATCTGGCCAACAGTTGCGGCCCTCGTCGGCAATTGGGCTTCTCGGGGATCAAACCGGTCGAACCAAACTGTCTTGACTGCCAAGAACTGCTCGCCTACATGGGCCAGTTCCAGCGGGTCGAGCAGTGGGCGGAGCTTCTTGCGAAGATCGCGGTCAATGGCCACGCGACTGTCGGGTGCCTCCAAAGCCTCCCGAATCTTCTCGAAGGCTTGCTGTACCAACCCCGCCGTCAAACGCAACTCGTCCTTACTGAACTTTGGATGCGCCGGATATTGCCCGTCGAGGCCTTGTTCAATCAAATTGTCCAGTGCTGCACGCAGGTCGGCGGCAGCGGGAGGCCGGACGGGGATCGTCGCATCGAGCGACTGGAACTGTTGATCTTTCTCAAGCCGTAAAGACTCATCGAGAATTCCAGGCTCCGGATTCATCACCCCATACGCCATTCGCAGGGCCCGCCGTAGCTGCTCACGAAGCTGGTCCCGGTGATTGGTCAGTTCCGTCTTTGCTTCGGCGCGTTCGGTTTGCGACAAGTGCGAGCTGTACTGCCGCAGCCGGTCGTCATTCGAAAGCAGATGCTCCAGCACCACAAACCGGCCCAATTGCGTTTGCAGTCCGTCGGAGAGGAAGGATGGAAGCCAAGCAATCGTTTTGGATCGAGTACTCGTCGCACGGAAGCGTTCCAGCCGTGAGAGGTCGTCAAAGACTGTGTGGTGGTCACGATCAAACGGGAAGTCGATCACCACCCGCCATGTGTCCCCGTCGGACCGCAGCGTGGAATCGTCCGCTTCCCATACGTTGGCAAAGCGGATCTCCACTTCTCGCGGCGTTGCGCGCCAGGTCACCTTGTGCGGAATCTGAAACGTGTTCTCGTAGTCGATGCCGAGTTCGTCAAACAACAGTTGCCGGATCTTCTGCAACCGATTCCCCGTATTGTCCTCGTGCTGAGCGTTCGAGATGATCTCGGCCGTATCGACGCCGGAGAGTTGCAGGCTGATCACCGGATCTGGACCCGAGCCACTGATCTTCGGTTGACCGACTTCGGCGGCCCACTGGCGGCAGCGCTGCTCCACCAATTGCCACTCACCACCTGAAATCGGGCTCCTTATAGTCCCGTAGTTCAATGCCGCCAGACGTCGGGCGGTCAGCGCACGTAAAGTCTCGGATTCTGGAGCCAACGCGGACAGCACCAGCGTTCCGATAATCCGTTCATCCGTGCGAAAGCGCCGCACTTGTGGATTGTCCGCAGGAAGGGTTCGCAATTGGTCATCGGTCAAGCCAGCCGAGCGAAGCAACGCAGGCCGGAGCTTCTGCTCCCAGAGCTTGCGAGCCTTCTCGAACTGCTGGCCCAGTTGCTTGCTGAAGGCCTCGTGTCCTTCGCTAATAGCTCCGAACAATGCGCCCACCGGCACCAGTTCGCCCAGGGTGAGCGTGTCCTTGTTCTCTACCATGAGCTGCATCATGATCTTCAACGCCGTGCGTTCCCTCTGCAAAGCGGAAGAGACCACCACCAGCGACTTCACCAGCGCCGGGCTGAACGGATAGAGCTGTTCAAACTCCTCAATCGTACTTTCGCTCGTCATCAGGACGTCGCGTACCGACTCCGGCTCCCGCTTCACCTTTTCGAAAGCCTGTTTGATCTGTAATCTCGCGGTTTCGCTCTTCGGTCGCAGAATACGGTGCTTAGCGATTTCGGCCAAGTTGCGGTCTTCGAGCTTGATCTCGCTGAACCGGCCTTGGAAGTGACTCAAGGCGTCTTCGAATGCCATCTTCTCGGTGCCGAGCGTGTGTTCGCCCAAGAGTTCCGAAAGCTTGCGCTGACGGGCGATGAAGCTGATGATGGGGATCGCCCGGCGCTCCGTTCCAGCCTCAACCAACTTGACCAGCTTCGGTGCTTCGCGGCTGATGAATGCCGTATCGCCCGATTGATTCGCGAGCCACAGGATCAGCTCATCCAGAAACAGAATGACGCCGTCGTAGCCGAGCGACTGCGCATGGCGGCTCATCACGAAGAGCCCGTCATCCAGGCTCACGAAGCCGGCGGTATGGCGGGCGGCGGGGAAGAGGGTCCGAACCAGAGCGTCCAGCAAACGTCCGCGTTCTACCGATACTCCGCCGGCCCGCGCAGCCGCCTCAAAACTCGCGGCGTCCCAGTCGTCGCGCTCCATTTCGCCCCACTCACCGCTCGCGCCCCCGTTCAGCGCGTCAAAAAAGGACTTGTCACCCATTTGCTCGCGCAGCGTACGGGCGTTATCGACCAGCGCATCCGAGGGAAACAGCCCGGCGGGCGGGCGATCCGGGTGGAGCTTGGTGACCAAGTCGTAGTACCCGCCCAGGACCCGCTGTTCCACCGTGTCCGCGCCGATCATGTGATA
>CAMDKT010000177.1 GCA_945900935.1 Candidatus Sulfopaludibacter sp. SbA3
TCTTTACGCCCCGGATCGCTTCGATCGCTACCCGGGCTTTGAAATTAGGACTGTACTTTTTTCTCGTCGTCGTCATCGACCTCTCCTTGGTTTTTGACTCCGTCGAAATCTTAGCTTATTGCCTGGTCTGAATTCCTGGGACCACTATATTCTTCCGTTTCCATGTATTTGACAAATCCCAATTCAAGGTCAACTCTCGCTACATCGGCCCCGCCCCCCACAACAAACCCACCGCCGTCGTCTTCGTCCACGGGATCTTCGGAAACAAAGAGGACACATGGCTCAATGCCGCCAACAATACGTCGTTTCCCGCATTGCTTGGCGCGGACCCGGAATTCCAAAAACAGATCGACATCTTCGTGTTCGAGTACTTCACCCCCAAATTCGGCAATGCCGGCTCCATCGTCGACCTTGCCGACCAACTGCGCGGATCTCTCGACGACAAACGTATATTCGAAGACCATCAAAAAGTCGTCTTCCTCAGCCACAGCATGGGCGGACTGATCGTCCGTCAATTTCTGCTCAATAAGCGCGAACGCTTGGCTCAGGTTTCCATGCTGTATTTCTACGCCACGCCAACCAACGGATCGGAGCTCACTACAATCGCGAAACAATTATCGACAAACCCGCAACTCCGCGGCATGCTGCCGCTCGAAGGGAACGACCTTTTGCAATCCATTCAGAGCAACTGGCTCGGCTGGGAGGATGTCAAGAAAATCCCATCGTATTGCGCTTTAGAACTGCTTCCCACTTATGGAGTCATGGTAGTCTCCCGATCCAGCGCAACCGCACTCTGCAATCAGGAACTGGACCCCATGTCATCCAACCACGTCGACATCGTCAAGCCAAATGATCGCGACGACACTCGATACTCAAGGTTTACGAATGCGCTCCGCAAGACGACCACGACACACCCGCAATCTCGAATCAACCCAATCGATGGCCTGACGTATGTCTACATCCCTCCCGGCCGCTTCCGCATGGGATGCTCACCGGGCGACAGCGAATGCGACAAAGACGAATTCCCCCAACACGAAGTGCAAATCACCAAGGGGTTCTGGTTAGGCCAAACGGAAGTAACGAATGAGGCCTATGACCGCTTCCAGAAAACCACGGGGTCTGCTGATCAAAAACAACTTCCAAAAGTAGAAATATCATGGGACGACGCCAGGAAATTCTGCGAATGGTCCGGCGGAGGACTGCCCACGGAAGCGCAATGGGAATACGCCGCCAGAGCGGGAACCACTACACCACGATACGGTCCGCTCGACGCTGTTGCTTGGTATGACGGCAACGCCCTCTCCGAATCCCATCCAGTGGCTACCAAGACGCCAAACGCTTGGCGGCTTTACGACATGCTCGGCAACGTGTGGGAATGGACGCAGGATTGGTACCAACCCACATACTTGTCAGCGAAACCGCAAGTCGATCCGCAAGGCCCATCAACCGGGAAAATTCGCGTGTTGCGGGGCGGCGCTTGGGGCCTCATTCCCTCCGTCGCGCGCGCCTCGGCTCGTTCCAACGACCTACCAACGAGTCGGTACAGCAATATTGGCTTCCGGTGCCGCGCGGAAGGCAAGGCTCCTTAAAATGCAACACACCCTCGAACAAAACAAGCTTTTCTACGACGCGCTAGTTTCCGCCTACACCGAGTTCCAGTTTCTGATCATTATGGTCTGGAAGGAACTCAACGATCCGCTCGACAGCATCTCACCTAGACTCTCGAAGGCCGAGGGAGCCCTCGAAGTCATAAAATGGGCCACCGCCGAAGGCAAACTCCAACAACTCTCCGACGCTCTAATCAAAGAAAAACCGAATAACCCCAAAGTCAAAGCCTACCGGGAAAGTTTGAACGGAACATTGCCGCAGGTTCTGCCGCCGGCGAATTTCGAAACCTTCGCCGTACCCCAAAACTGGTCCGGCAAAGCCTCCGGACTCGAAGCCCTGGTCCAGAAAGACAATCGCCTCGAACTCGCCACCGAATGGGCCGCCGCCATGAAACAGGCCCAGTCCCGCGTCTGCCGTATCGAGGCCCCTGCGGGTACCGCGGTCGGCACCGGCTTCCTCGTCGGGTTCGACCTCATTCTCACCAACTGCCACGTCTACCGCCTCATCGAGAACCAGCCCGCCGTCGCCCGCTTCGATTATTTCACCGAGAACGCGCCCGGAACCGAGTACCCAATCAACCAGCCCTACATCGCCGTCAGCACCGAAGACAAACTGGATTTTGCCTTGCTCCGTCTCGCCTCCAAAGTCGAGCCCGCCCGCGGCAAGTTCACCCCGAAGGCGCATGAGTTCCAGCGCGGCCAAGTGCAGCTCATCTTGCAGCATGCCTCCGGCAATCCGCTGAAACTCGGCATCGGCCAGGTAACAATGATTGACGACTTACACGGAGGCGTGTTCTATGACCCCAATACGGAGCCAGGCTCGTCTGGCTCGCCCGTATTCACCATGGATTGGGAACTCGTTGCCATCCATCACTTCGGCAGCCCTAACGGCAACCGCGGTGTTCCCCTCGCGCCCATCTGGAAACTGCTAGCCAAAGAGAAACACATCTAAATGCCAGCTTCGTTCAAACAACTGGACAGCGAACTCGATAGGCGATTCAAAGACTATGTTTCTTTGGAGCGCTGGTGTAAGTTCGAACTTGACCTGGATCTTCGCCAGATAACTCCCGAAGCCGGGCTGGAAGAGGTCCGCCTCAAACTCCTGCAACGCGCCGAAGCCGACGGACTATGGAATGCTCTGGAAGCGAAACTCTGGGGACACGGTTCTTCATCCGTCATCAAGGAACTTGTCAATCGCGCCCCGCAATGGCGCAAATTTGACGAAGCGTACCACAATGGCCTGCGAGATAACCCAGGTAAGCCTCAGATCTATGTTCTACCCTGCATTCACGCGGATGATCCGTACGCCTTCGTAAAACGTGTCACGAATTTCCTGGTCAATCAAGTGGACCGATCACCAAGTCACGCTGTACTTCACGCTCCCTTCATCGCACCGTCCGATGTCGGCACGATCGACGACATCTCGACCGATTATAAATCGACTCTATTTCGAGAGCTTCACGTTAGCTCACAAAACACTCGCGAACGATCTGCGACGCAACTACTCGCTTCCCACCTTCGAATTAATGACCATATCGTGGTCGAAATGGGAGTTCCAGTGGACGACTTCGGGCCAGGCCTCACCATCGACTTCTTGGAATGGCTTGCGGCCTACTGGGACGTTCTTGCCGAACCTAAATGCCTAATTTTTGTCCATCTCCAATGCAAGGACTCCGACAAAGAAAGTTGGAATAAGAAGTTGGAATCCCCCTCCAAACCATTCTTCCGAGTACTCCCGCCTTTCCAACCTGTGGCTCATATCCACGTGAAATACTGGCTGCAACAGTACCCGGAGATAGAGGACCCGGAACTGGAAGCTACGGCCATTCTGAGTGCCGGAACTCGGATGAAGGACGTACTTCGTTCGATAGTCCAGTGGGACATAGTCAGAAAGAAACGGAACACCCCCGCATGACCCCGAAACAAACCGAATTCGAAAAAGAAACCACTCGCGAAAGAGCCGCCCGTTACAGCCCCAGCCAGGGACTCAAAGATGCCGCCCAAGTCGCCATCGATCTCGGCATGCCCTTGCTTCTCACCGGCGCTCCGGGCACCGGCAAGACGGACCTCGCCCACTTCCTCGCGTATAAGCGAAACGAAAGCGAAGCCCTCGTCTTTCACACCAAAAGCACTTCCGTTTACACCGATCTGTTCTATCAATACGACGCGCTCGGCCACTTCCGCGCGGGCCAAGGGGCATCCATCGGCACATACATCACAATACAGGCCCTCGGCACCGCAATTCAGCGCGCCGAAAGAAGAGAAGGTCGCTCCGTAGTACTCGTCGACGAGATCGACAAAGCCCCGCGCGATCTCCCCAATGACATTCTGAATGAGATCGAGAACATGGAGTTTCAAATCAAGGAAACGAATGCCTCGCACAAAGCCGACCCGGAATTCCAACCCATTCTCGTCTTCACCAGCAACAAGGAAAAGGACCTGCCCGACGCCTTCCTTCGCCGCTGCGTCTTCTTCTATATCGATTTCAAAGACGTCCCTCTCGACGAAATCATCCGCACTCGTTTCAAACTCGATGAACGGCCCGATGCCGCGGTCCTGGCCGCGAATGCCCTCGTTCACTTCAAAAACATTCGCGAAATCGGACTCGACAAGATACCCGCCACCGCCGAACTTATCAAGTGGATCGATTACCTAATCCGCCGCAATGTTGACGTGACCGCCAGGGACCCCAAGACGGTCGATCTGCTCGCCATAAGCTACTCCCTGCTCGCGAAGAATGACGACGACTTAAAGAAACTGAAGAAGTCGCGGTAATCATATGCGGATCGCGCGCGGCGCAGCTCTCGACGCATTTCTCGACAAACTCCGGGACGAACGGTTCGTCATCGGAGTCGATCGCCTGATCCTCGTCGAACAGATTCTCCAAACGCACGGCGACACCCTTACGCCCAAACAGTTGCAGTCGCGCCTCCGCCCCCTCCTCGCCTCCTCCCAGGAACAACAAGAACAGTTCGACAAACTCTTCACGGAATGGTTCTTGACCGAGCCGCAAAAGAAAATAATCACGCCCCCGGACCGCCGGTGGATCTGGCCCGCAATTGCGTTGGCGGTAGTCGCGATTACCATAGGATGGCGGGAGCGGAATGCTTACGACCTACCACCCCTGCCGCCGCCCCCGCAAATCAAGGGCCTCTACGAACCGCCAGTCCCGCTAGTGGATTCCGCTGTCTTAGCCATCGGTCAGCCCGCCACATTCGACGCCAGCCGCTCAAAATCCTACACCGGCGGCCCGCTGGGCTACAAATGGAAGTTAATCGCATCCCCACCCGGCAGCAAGGCGCGCCTCGCCAACGCCAACCAGCGCATCACGTCCCTCGTCCCGGATCTCCCCGGCGACTATGGCGTCGAACTTACAGTTCACGATGGCATCCGCACCAGTGACCCCTTCCCGGTTTTCTCCAAACTGACAGACGGAGCCGTACCAGGCGAACTCCTCCCCTGTCCCGGCCCGGACCGCTGGACGCACACCGCCGATCTAACGCTCTTCGACCTAACCCCAGTCCGCTGGTTATTAATCCCTCTCGGACTAGCGTTCCTATACCTCCTGAAACGCTACAGGGACCGCCGCCGCATCCTCGACCGTTTCCGCCGGCAGGACCGCAAGTTCCAACACAACATCCGCGCGCTAACCCTCGCCCCGGAAACGCGCGCCGAATCCAGTATCCGCGCCGCCATCCGCGCCCTCCGCCGCCCCGCGCAGGGTCAGCCCAAGCTCAATATCCCAAAGTCGATTGACTCGACCATTCGCAACGGCGGCGTCCCCACGCTCCGCTTCGAATCGCCTCGCCGCCGTCCCGAATACCTCATCCTCATCGACACTCTCGCCTCGCGCGACCATCAGTCCACTCTCTTTCAAACCATGGTCCGCACCATGGACAAGAAGGGACTCCAAGTCTACGCCTACCTCTACGCCGGCGACCCGCGCGTCTGCCGCCCCATGCCCGGAGTCACCAAAGGTGGCCCCAAGACACTGGTGGATCTCGCCGTTAGCCACACCACCGCGCGATTGCTCCTGTTCGGCGATGCCGGGCAACTTTTCTACGAACAGTCCGCCGAAGTCCAGCCCTGGGCCAAGCCGCTCTTCGCCCAATGGCCGGAGCGGATCATCTTTACCCCCAAGACCGTTAGCCAATGGTCCGATCGCGAGCGGGAACTGGCGGGCAAACAAGGGTTCCTCCTCCTGCCTGCCTTGCAGGACAGTCTCCGTAGCAGGCAAACCCCGCCCGCCGCCTTCGAGTTCTACGAACCCGCCTGGGACTACGCCAACGCCGAGTCGCTCCGCGTGGACTTGACTGCCAACAACGTCTACCAATGGCTCGCCGCCTGCGCGCTTTATCCGCGACTGGAATGGATACTCACCATGCGCCTCGGCGTCGAGTTGGATCTCTACTCGGAGCAGGGGTGCCTGGAATTAGTCCGCTTGCCGTGGTTCCGGCAAGGCGAGATGCCGTTGGAACTGCAAGAGGAACTGGTCGAGTCCATGAGCCCCACGCAACGGCAGCGCGCCCGTCAAGCCATGTCGAAGCTCCTGGAGGAAGCGATCCCGCCCGGAAAGACGGCTGACGACGACGGCGGCGAAACTAATTTCGAGATTGCCGTCCAGCAGCTCGACCTCTCGCCCGCGGAGCGCCAGCAGATCCGCCGGGATCTCGCCGTCGCGCGTGTCGCCGTGCGGTCGGACAAGCCCTGGTATCTCCAACTGCCTGCCCGCTTGCGGAACTGGCTGCTCATCGACTCGCGCTGGATGTCGCGGCGGAATAGGCAACTGTTCGCGACGGCGTTGGCCCTGTTCTTTACCGGCGCTGTCGGAATGATGGGGACGGTAGGTTCCGCCAGGATCGACTCCACCCGCCAAGGTCCATCCGCTCCCGGACCGGCGGCGCGTGTCAACCCGCTCGACGGACTGAAGTATGTGTACATCCCGCCCGGCCGATTCCGCATGGGATGTTCGCCGGGCGACAGCGAATGCCTCAAAGACGAATACCCCATACACGAAGTGCAAATCACCAAAGGCTTCTGGCTCGGTCAGACAGAAGTGACGAATAAGGCCTATGATCGATTCAAGAAAACCAGTGGACCGGCTCAACGAAGACAACTTCCCAAGGTCGAAGTTTCCTGGGACGAAGCAACGGCATTCTGTGAAAGGTCGGGCGGCGGACTGCCCACCGAGGCGGAATGGGAGTACGCTGCGCGAGCGGGAACCACCACGCCACGTTACGGTCCTCTCGACGCCGTTGCCTGGTATACAGACAACTCCAATTCCCAAGCCCATCCGGTGGCCACCAAGACGCCCAACGCTTGGCGGCTGTACGACGTGCTTGGCAACGTGTCGGAGTGGACTCAGGATTGGTATCGACCCACATATGATTATCCTCCAGCACCATCCGGGGATTTTATTATGCTGCGGGGGGGGCGACTGGGACAGCGATTCAATCTCCGCGCGCGTCTCGGGTCGTGGCAACAAACGGCGAACAGAGGGGTCCGCCTATATCGGCTTCCGCTGCCGAGTAGATGAACTCGCCGGAACAATCAAAACCAATCCCAAAGACAACCTCAACTACGTCTACATCCCGCCCGGCCGTTTCCGCATGGGATGCTCACCGGGCGACAGCGAATGCCTCAAAAACGAATTCCCCCAACACGAAGTGCAAATCACCAAGGGGTTCTGGTTAGGCCAAACGGAAGTAACGAATGAGGCCTTTGACCGCTTCCAGAAAACCAGCGGGCCTGCCGATCAAAAACAACTTCCAAAAGTAGAAGTCTCATGGGACAAAGCCAGGAAATTCTGCGAATGGTCCGGCGGAGGGCTGCCCACGGAAGCGCAATGGGAATTCGCCGCCAGAGCGGGAACCACTACCCCGCGATACGGTCCGCTCGACGCCGTTGCTTGGTACGACGGCAACTCCAACGGTCAAACGCATCCGGTGGCTTCCAAGACGCCAAACGCTTGGCGGCTATATGACATGCTGGGCAACGTATGGGAGTGGACGCAGGATTGGTTCCAATCCACATATCCGGCCGGAGAACCGCAAGTTGATCCGCCAGGACCAAAAACCGGGGAGTATCGCGTGTTGCGGGGCGGCGCTTGGTTCAACAATCCTATCAACGCGCGCTCCTCGGTTCGTGTCAACTACCAGCCTACGAATCGGAACGTCAATATTGGGTTCCGGTGCCGGGGGGAAACTGGTTTCCCTTGATTCTTTTTCCTTTTTCCTTGACCCTTTGGCTGAAGAACTCGCTTCCAGCAGGCGGCGAAGCCGCGAAATTTTTTTTCGCCCCCCAATATTGAGCTACAGTAGTCACCAGTGGTACGCAGTCAACCGTGTTGCGGGGCGGCGCTTGGAACAACAATCCAATCAACGCGCGCTCCTCGGTTCGTAACAACAACCAGCCAACGAATCGGAACAACAATATTGGGTTCCGGTGCCGGGGGGATGCGGAGCCGGCAGAGCCGGTGGGGGAGCCTGCTTCGTCGGGCCGCCCATCGGGAGTCCATTCCGCTTTCGGACTGCGGACCCGGCGTAGCCCGCCGGTACGCCAAACATAAAACTGGGGGCGGTCCCGTGGTAGCCACTGGCGAAGCCTGATCGTCCCCTTCCTATGAACTCGCAAGCCCGCCACGAACAAATCCTCCGCTACGCAAAAACTCTCCTCGGCCCCGCCGCCGCCGAAGGCTTTGAGGCCATGCGCGCGCCCCTCGCCCGCACCCTGCTTTCCGATCAGGACGATGAAATCGCCGATCACGTCCGCCACGGTCGCCCCATCGACGACCCCGAACACGACGTACGCCTCGAAGCAATCATCTTCCCCAAGCTCCGGCCCGTCTTCGAAATCCGCGAAGACATCTACCCGGAAAACCTGCCCGCGCCCTGGCAGACCCTGAACCCGGATGCCAAGCGCACCCAACTCAAGAAAGTCATTCGCGCCATCGGCCGCGTCAACATTCTCAATCATCCGCGTCTCGACTACGGCGGCACCGGCTTTCTCATCGGCAAGAACCTGCTGCTCACCAACCGGCACGTCGCCGCAATCTTCTCGAGCGGCGTCGGCGCCGCCCGCAATCTCTCGTTGACGTTCCGCTCCGCCATCGACCTCAAACAGGAAGCCGGTTCCGATACTTCCCTCACTCTGAATGTCGTCAAAACCAGCCTCATCCATCCCCATTGGGACGCGGCCATTCTCACCGTCACCGGCGTCCCTCCGGACCTGGAACCGCTCACTCTCGCGTCTGAGTCCGCCGACGACCAGCGCCTGATCGCCGTCGTCGGCTATCCGGCCTTCGATCCGCGCAACAATCCCGAAGTGCAGCGCGACGTCTTCCACAATATCTTCGAGAAAAAGCGTCTCCAACCCGGCTACTGGAAAGCCCCGCGAGTGATCGAGTCTTTTGGCCACTCCGTCGAAGCCTCCACGCACGACGCCTCCACGCTCGGCGGCAACTCCGGCTCCGCTGTCATCGATGTCGCCACCGGCCAAATCCTGGGACTGCACTTCGCGGGCGTCTATCTCGATACCAACTACGCCGTGCCCGGCTGGGAACTCGCGCGCGACGCGAAACTCGTCGACCTCGGCGTGCAATTCGCGCCCCGCCCCGCCGGCGCGCCGCCGCTCCCAAAGCCCATCTGGCTTTCCGCCTGGGCCGGACTCGAACGCTCCTCCCCCGAACCGCCGCCGCCGGCAATCGCCGCGCCGCAGGACCACACCGCCACCTGGACCATCCCCATCCAAATCACCATCCGCGTCGGATCGGCCGTTCCATCCGTGACCCCGGCGCCGCCGCCACCGGACTCCCCTCTCGATCAACTCCGCCAATACCGGGACCGCATCGCGGAAGCGCCCGGTGAATACTACCCCGCCGCCAAAGACTCGCGCGCTGCCGCCGCCTATTACAAACGCGTCAATCCCTCATTCCAGGCCCTCGGCAATCTCCTCCAAAAAACCCACACCCGTGTGATGCCGTACCAGCCGACCATGCATCTCTACCCGGTGGTCGACCTCCATCCCGATGGCGATCTGGTAAGTATCTACTCGCAAAAAGCGATGGACCCGGCGGAGTTGATCCGCACCGAGAGCGCCTTCGAGGCCGTTCTCGAAAGCATGGAAGCCGCCGGCGCCGAAGAGTCGATTCTCGAAGCCCTTGCCACCAACAGCGCGGAGCATGTCGTGCCGCAATCCTGGTTCCAGAAGAAGCAGCCAATGCGTGGCGACCTCCACCACCTCTTCGCTTGCG
>CAMDKT010000178.1 GCA_945900935.1 Candidatus Sulfopaludibacter sp. SbA3
GGCGATGCGGTTTTCGAGCTGGTCGATTTGGCGGTTGAGGAGGCGGACGGGGCCGTTGTTGGCGTAGAGGTCGGTGGAGGCGCGGACCATGGCGTGCATTTCGAGGAGTTCGGGCGCGAGGGTGGTGGGAATTTGGGCGTTGTCGACGAGGGCGAGATTCCAGTGCATGGTGATGCAGGCGTGGAGGCGCGAGACTTCCCAGCGGGCGACGGCGATGCCTTTGACGATGTTGCGGGCGGCTTCGTTGACGGGTTGGTAAATAGCAAGGAGGCCTTCGACGAGGCGGGCGTATTTTTGGCGTTCCTCATTGCAGAGGACGGCGGAGTGCGGAGGGACGAAGAGTTCGAGTTTGGTGGCGTGTTCGCCGGATTTGATGGCGTTGCGGCTGGACGCGGCTTTGCCTTGGTCAGTGGTGGGTCCATGGGATTTGGCGCCGTTTTCGCGGGCGATACGGGCTCGATCTTTTCTTGACATATGCTTCTCCTTTTTTGTGTGATTAACGCGAAACAGCCCTCGTTTTGGCGAGGGCTGTTTCGGCGCGGGAGCGGAGTTCCGATCCCATGTTCAAGATAGCAGACGGGGTACGGTCACGTTGGCGTTGGGGTTTTAGAAGTTGCTGATTTAACGGGAAATATAAATTTTCAAAAGTTGTGACTCTGGTTTTCCATGACACATATTTATGACCATTAAGGCACTTTATTGAATGCATTTGTTCCGAATGTTTGGACGCGAAGTGACGCGCGATGACACTGACGGCGGTGACGCCGCTTGTTCGCGATTCAAGCCTTGGTCCGGGTGATGAGTTCGGCAGCGGCTGTCTATGCGCTACTCGTTGACGCCAAGGACGAGAAGGCGGCGGCGTTCTATCGCCACCACGGATTTATTGCTCTGGCCAGCCAGCCGCGAATGCTTTTTCTTCCTATCGCGACGGCTGAGAAAAGTCTGCTGTGATTGACGGAGGAGGGTGAAACCCGGCATTTTTCGTGGATGCTCTTTTCCCTTTCCGGATTGACCGAGCCGTAGCCCGTGGTCAATTGTCTCGACAGTGTCTAGACAATCTGCTCGCCGGAAGCGGCGTTTGATCTGGCCTGGATTTGGTTGATAGGGATTTTGGTGGTGGTGATGCCGGGTTTGCGCCGACGGAGATTTCCAATGTGAGATTATGGAATCGATTCAATACCCGGTGAAGAGGATGGCCAACATATGAAATATACGGTGGTTCTTGAGCGAGAAGCTGACGGAGGATTTGTAGCCTCAGTGCCAGTGCTGCCGGGATGCGTGTCTCAGGGTGATAGCCGGAGCGAGGCGTTAACGAATATAAGGGAGGCGATGGAACTCTACATTGAGGATTGCCGCTTGTCCGGAGACGCTGTTCCGCAATAGGACTCAGTGGAATATGTCGAGTTGACGACAAGCACTCGAAGATGAAACTCCCTGTTGACCTTTCCGGCCAGGAACTTCGGAGGGCGCTGGAGCGCGCAGGTTTTGTTTACCAACGGCAAAAAGGGAGTAGCCGGTCAGCGGCGGTAGGCTTCGGAACGATGGCGAACGCCGAAAATGCGCATGGTGCCCTCGTGAAGGCCGAACAGAACTCGGTAGTCGCCGAGACGCAAGCGGAAAGACCCCGCCATATCGCCGTGCAGGGGTGAAACGTCGCCGCCGCCTGAGCGTGAGTAATGCAGAACGCCATCGAAGATACGCATGGCGGTGGCGCGGTCCACTCGGCGGACATCGGTCTTGGCGTCGTCGAGGCACTCGATGCGGTAGGGCGGCATTACTTGTTCAGCGGAAAGTTCTCTGGTTTCAGCCCGAACTCAGACAGTACGTCCTCCATGGGAATGCCTTTGCCGCCGCGCTGTTCGAACCATGCCTGGCCTTCGTGAAAGCGGTGTCGATCCTCATCGGTGACTGGTTCGTGATCGTCGTTGATCATGACTTCCAGCAAGCGGACAACCGCGGCGAGCTTGTTTGGCTCAAGCTGGCCGAGCAGCTCGTGAGCTTTGGTTTCGAGCGTACTAACAGGCATGGCGTTCTCCTTGATTTCTATTTTTGCCCAGTTCGGCGGTGGAGGGCAAATTCGCGCAGGATCTCAGCGTGCGGGATGCCTTCGCCGCAGGCGAGCGATTCGCGGGCACGGTCCAGGGCCTCCGCGGTCTCGGGGGTGATCTCTTCTTCTTCGATGGGAGCCCGGGCTAGCGAATGGGCGAGCGGCTCCACTGCATCCGTGGAGGCTAGTACTTGGAGCAATCGAGCAATTGCCGTAAACTGCGCCGGAGGAAGCTGATCGAGTAACTGGTGGGCTTGTTGTCTGTCCATGTTGAAAAAGGGGACAGCGGTTACTGTCTCCCTGACTTTAGCAGGTCGACACTGCTTGCTGACGCGCGCGGCTCGGAAACGGTCGAGACCTTCGTTGTAGGCGAAGGAGCCGTCCTCGGGGAGCGTCACGGTGACGCTCCCCTGCTTCTCTCCGGTGGCCATCATGGTTAGATTCGACTTCGGTGCAGCGGGCGGAGATGGCGTTCAGGACGTCGTCGCCGTACTTGAGTTTCATGGCGTGGTTGGCTTTCAGACGGCGCTGGCTTTTTCCCAGATTTAGCCGGATGATCTGTTTGAGAGCCTCGTCGCGGATGCCCACCGTGTGATCGATGATCACGTCCTTTCCACGCGCCAACCGTTTTTGACCATTTCCAAAGCGCTCGACCGCGTGGCGACGACGGTTCCGGCCTCGCAGCAGGGCCGAAGGGCATTTGTCGTGCTGAATATTGCCACTTCACCGATATGGTTTAATGTGGTGAACTTAAATCTATTCGATGAAGCCCACCCAGATAGCGACGGACAGTCCGGCGAGCGAAGCGAGTCTCGCCTATCAGTCCCCGCGCGCGATTGTTGTTCTACGGAAAATCTCGACGGCCGGGGTTGTCCGCGATGCGGCGGAGCAGTTCATCGCCGAGAAATGGCCGCTTTCGAAGAGGCCGGCCATATGAGTGCCGCGGGGGCAGTGGGAGTTGATCCGGGGCCGGTCGATCATGCGCGCATGGAGGCCACAAGCCGGTTGAACCCGGCGCGACGGATTGAGTTCGGGCAGTTCATGACGCCCGACGCCGTGGCGCGGTTCATGGCTTCGCTGTTTTCAGAGCGCAATGGGCCGGTGCGTCTGCTCGATGCGGGCGCGGGAATCGGTTCGTTGACGGCGGCGTTTATCAGCCGTTGGGAACGCGAAGGAATGGCCGTCTCGGCCTATGAGATCGACCCGGCGCTTGCAGTCTATTTACGGGACACGCTGGTCCATTATGGCCGCAATGTTTCCGCCACGGTCATCGAGCAGGACTTCATTAGAGACGCGGTGTTCCGTCTCACGCTTGGCAAGCGGACGCAGGGCTTTACACATGCGATCCTAAATCCTCCGTACCGGAAAATTAGCAGCGACTCCGAACACCGGGCTTTACTCCGCGCCGTTGGCCTGGAGACGGTAAATCTTTACACGGCGTTTCTGGGCTTGGCGTTAGAGTTGATGGCCCCTGGCGGGGAAATCGTGGCGATCATCCCCAGGAGCTTTTGCAACGGGCTTTATTACAAGCCGTTCCGCGAATGGATGCTGGAAAGATCGTCGGTCGAGCATATCCACCTGTTTCATAGCCGTACAAGCGCCTTCCACGATGATGAAGTCCTTCAGGAAAACGTCATCCTCAAACTTGCTTGCGGGAAGAAGCAGGGCATCGTTACGATCACGACATCCAGCGATACGAGCTTTGCCGATATTGAGTCGAACGAGTATCCGTTCGCCGAAATCGTTCACCGGGACGACGAACAGAAATTCATTCATGTCCCGATGAGCCCGTCGCATTCAGGCATCGGCGGCGTGCCGCTCGCGAAAAAGTCCCTGGCGGAAATCGGCCTTCAGGTCTCTACCGGCCCGGTGGTCGATTTTCGGATGAAGGAGTATTTGAGAGAGACGATGGAAAGCGGCGCGGCGCCGCTTCTTTATCCAACGCATTTTTCCAGCGGCACTTTGGAGTGGCCCCGGCAGAGTAAGAAGCCAAACGCTATCGTCAACAACGCCGAGACGAAGAAGTGGCTATACCCGAACGGGTCCTATACGGTTGTGCGCCGGTTCTCTTCGAAGGAAGAACGGCGGCGGGTTGTGGCGCACGTTGTTGAACCCGGCTCGTTCAAAGCGACTGCAATCGGTTTTGAAAATCACCTCAACGTTTTCCATTCCGGGAAGAGAGGCATCGACAGGAACGTCGCTCATGGCCTTTCGGTGTTTTTGAATTCGACGGCCGTGGATGATTACTTCCGCCGCTTCAGCGGACATACGCAGGTCAACGCCACGGACCTGCGGCTGCTGCTCTACCCGGAAATCGGGGTGTTGGAGCAACTTGGGCAATGGCGCCAGTCGCAGGGATTGCTTACGCAGGAATTGATTGATCAACAGGTGAGGGCGGTGAATGGATAAGATCGCCGACGCGATTGGGGTTCTTGAGAGCCTTGGAATGCCGCGCGCTCAGCGGAATGATCGGTCGGCATTGTGTTTGCTCGCGTTGCTGGATTTGAAGAAAAGTGCGTTTTGGGCGGATGCGAGGAACCCGCTTATCGGGATCACGCCGATGATGGAGTTCGCGCGGGATCACTACGAGAAGAAGTACGCCCCGAATTCGCGTGAGACGTTTCGGCGTCAGACCGTACACCCGTTGGTCGCCGCCGGGATCGCGCTTTACAACCCCGATGACTCCGCAAGACCTGTGAACAGCCCCAAGGCGGTTTACCAGATCGCGCCGGATGCTCTTACGCTGCTACGCGCTTTCGGTACAGCCGCTTGGAACAAGAAGCTTGCGAAATATCTGAGGGCCCGGCCGACTCTTACGTTGCGGTATGCCAAGGAACGGGAGATGAAAAAACTGCCAGTGAGGCTGGGCACGGGGGAGACTATACGTCTTAGTCCAGGCGCTCACAGCGAGCTTATCAAGGCGATCATTGAGGAGTTCGCGCCGCGCTTTGTGCCCGGCGGCGTTTTGATTTACGCCGGGGACACGGGCGAGAAGTGGGGATACTTCGATAAGGAACTGCTGGCCCGGCTGGGCGTGGCGGTTGATGGCCATGGGAAGATGCCCGACGTGGTGCTTTACTACCCGGACCGGGAATGGCTCTTGCTGGTTGAATCCGTGACGAGCCATGGCCCGGTGGACGGAAAGCGACATGAAGAGCTTGCCCTGGTGTTTGCGAAATCGAGGGCGGGCTTGGTGTATGTCACGGCTTTTCCGTCGAGGTCGATCATGGCGCGGTATGTTGGGGAAATCGCGTGGGAGACGGAGGTTTGGTGTTCGGATTCGCCATCGCATTTGGTTCATTTTGATGGGGTGAGATTTTTGGGGCCTTATGCTTGATACAGCAACCGCACCGCCGCTGAATTTGCCGCAACTCACAATTTGTACCAGAGCCCTATCGTCAAGGTGGCCGACGCCCCAGTTCCTGGTCGCTAGGTGCTACCCGGCCGAGTTTGCGACCTTAGCGACTCCACGGCGTTGCCAATGGCTTGAGCATTCGGCTCGCGCGTGCCCCATTCAGTCCAAAATTCCCTTGTCGCACTATCCGGCTTCAGCGTTGGCGGATCGAGCTTGATGCGAGACGGAATTAGGACTGCATCGCCAAGTACGATGGCTTCGCCCACATCAAGAAGAGGTAGTATTTCGGTTATTCCGCTTAGCGCGTCCGGCATTAGTCTCTTGATAACGGCTTGGTCTGCATCGTTGGTTAGGCGGAGAGCAAGAAAGTTGTTGCACTGGCTGAGAATTGTTCGGCTTACGTCCGAAGGTCGTTGGCTGACCACCACCAGAGACATACCATATTTTCGTCCTTCTTTCGCGATGCGTTCAAACGAACCAAGGGCTTGCTTTTGAACGGCATCTGCATCGTCACGCACAGGTAGGTATAGATGGGCTTCATCGCAGACTAGGGTAATTGGGGTTCGATCACTTCCGCTCATCCAGAACTGTACGTCGTATAACAAACGCGCGAGAACGCCGGTCACGACAGGTAATACGTCAGAAGGAACTTCAGAAAAATCGATTATCTTGACTCCTTTTCCGCCAGGCTTTGTTCCCAAGAGTTGACTAACCTGAGTAGCTAGCCACGCGTACTCTTGTGCGATCGGTGGAGGCTGAAACATGAAGCCGTATCGACGATCCTCGATTTTTGTCTCCAGCCGACTGATAAATCTTGTCAGCTTATCCTCCCACTCACCCTTTACGGGACCAGTCTTACCCTCTCCCTTTCGCATATTATCCGCCTTCAACTCAAGAACGAGTTCGCTCAGTGAATATGGTATCGGCGAATCGACAGTAAAAGTCTGCATAACTCCAAATTGTTTTTCCCTAACGAGGGACTTCTCCTTCAACGCCTTTACGTGATGATGAAACCGTGATGCCTGATTGGGAGCGTTGGCGTCGCTACGATCAAGCAGCATTGAAAGCATTTCCTCTCGGTTTAGAAGCCAGTACGGTAAGAAGAGCGTAGCGTCAGAAGGGCTCTTGATGTCGCCCGGACCCGCAACATGATAGCTCTCCGCGAATGCTTCAGCCCCTTGAGAAAGCGGGCGATACTCTCCGTGCATATCGAAGACAACAAGGTTTGGATGTTTGAGTTTGGCTGCCCGCTCAAGAAGTAGCGCGACCGCCCAACTCTTTCCGGATCCGGTGCTTCCTAAGATGGCTGCGTGGCGCTGAAAAAATTTGTCTCCATTTGCAATGGCTGCCGCTGATCGATCCACTACGAAATGACCAAGCACCAGCCGCTCTGCCTCTGGCAGCGAAGCACCAAGTAGGTTCATGAAGCGTTGGAGGTTACCACCTTCTATGAAATAACAATCCCTGTCAATCTGGGGGAAATTATCTGCCCCGCGTTTGAATGTATTCGTCTTCGATCCTTCTACGGTCCGAAAGGTTCCGACTAGCACGACACGCAGGGAATCAGACGGAACTATCTCAAGATTACTCTCAAGAGGGTCTATTTCCGACTGCACAAGATCATCTTTCAAAGATCGCGTCGCTCGCTCTGTCAGGGCAATTAGGAATTCTCTCTCGGTCGTGCCTCGGATCGCTATTAGGTTGCCGATCCCCACTCGTGTGAGGACATTGGAACGCGTGATGCTGATCACGGCTCGACTAGTATCGACGGCTGCAATTTTCCCTATCGAATCCTGGGGATCGAACTGAAGCGCAGCTTCTTTCATGGTTCTAATACCTCACGTATAAAATGATCGAGGTCCCATAGGCTGGAATTTGGGACTAGCAACTCTTCACCGTTGATTTCGATCCGCGTTCCAGTAGTGCCTGACTCAGAATAATGATGTACCAGGGCCACAGAAGTTGAGGCGGACAGGAGTTCTTTCGCTGCCGAAGTAAGGGAGTGCGTAACAACAAGCGTAGGGACATGAGCGCGAATTCTTGCCGCGAGGTGTGTCTCCAAGTGATCGTCATTAAATCCATAACCGATGATCATGAATCGGGCCGCTTGGTCAATGGCGGCATTCGCGCGTTCTCGGTGCCGATCAAACGGCGTATCGTATCCGTGGCGAAACTTGTGTACGCCAGGAGTGATCAGAAGTCGCGGGTGCTCCAGGTCAAAAGGGATTCGACATGGATTGTCTCCAACCCGGTACCAGTCAAAACTTCCATGGGGCTTATAGAGTAAAATGCGATCCCGGTAGACGCGTCGAATTCCTTTGTGCGCTTTCATTGACTGAATGTCCAATAAGAAACTCTCTCGGCTTCTTTGTTCATCGAAGCGTGCAAATGTCGAGCCGACGAACATAGTATCTACGCCCAACTCTGCCACTTCCGCAGCAAGTTCAATCAGCCTGTCGTAATTGGGCGTAACAACGGGTATCCCTCTCGGGCTCTTCAGGAGATGGCCAAAAAGACGAGTCAAACGGAGAACCTTGCCTTGGCATATTACTCTTTTCATCACTTCGGCTTCTTGCGGCAATAGAAACCTGATCGTGGTTGATGCGATTGCTTGTTCCACAGACTCGGTCGCGGGCTGTTTGTGGAGTGCCTGTTCCAGGCCGGTTCCAGCCGCCAGTAACGCTTCGATATTGTGCCAGTTGCCTAAGTCGTCCGAGGATTCCAACCGCGACGGGATTTTGGCTAGGAGTTCCGTCGTTAGTCCACCCATTCCAGGTATACCCTCTGCAATTGACAGCCCGGAGCCAATTACCAATAGGAGGCCATCGGATAAAAATTGTTGCAATTGGAATTTTGCGTCGTCGAAGGTCATTGGTCAGATAGTAATGAACCAGGATACTCTTGACGAGTGTACGCTAAATCCGTTGCGATTGGGAATACAGGGGCACCGTCGCGTGGCAATTGGCCTCAGGTGGTGTACTAAAATCACGCGGCTCTTGGGACGCACCACTTCCACGGATCAGGCGTTAGTCATTCGAGTGGCGCACTCTCCTCCTAACGCCGCGGTCTGGGTCCTTGACGAGTTGAGAAGAGGATTCCTCATTGCCACGCCGTCATGCACATTCCAGCCTGAGAGAGGTCCCGCGGAATTCCGGATGCTTTGGGGCGTTGACTCAGTTGAGCCAAAAACGCCGAAAAAAAGCTGGTGACGAACTTCCACCTTAACGCCCTGACTGCGTATCTGCAGCGATACTCGCGAGGTCCGTCAACACTAGGGATGCAGCCAAGTCGACCGAATCGGACGCCGCAATCAATTCCCGTTCGCGGACGGAAAGCCACTTAGGCCCCCAAGCGACACCAGGCCGCGATTCGGCGATCAATTTCGCGGCCTCCCCGTCCAACGAGCCCAGCAGGTACGCCGGACCACCCGGGTGATGCTTCAAAAAGCGCTCGAATTCATCTCGTATCCCTGGCATCCCGCCGACGTTTCCCGAGGTCCGGCCACCAGCGAAAACTGCCGAGTTCGCCTCACGCGCCATGCAATCCCGCATTGAGGCCATATTGACGCACCAGCGCACTTGCCCGAAGATTCGCTCGTCGAACGCCTCCGCCGGAGCCTTGTCGCGAAACTGCTCAAGCTGGAACAATTGGATTTGGCCAGGCACCACTCCAACAGTCTGCCCAATGCGATGAACCAGCGGCGTCACCGTCGGATGCCCGCCGAGTACCAATCCACCGTCTGAGGAGAGAACTCCGCCCACCAACACCCCCAATAGATCATAGAGATCCTGTGCCCGGGGCGTTCCCACAAGTTCATCCGGCAGGCTAGCGGACAACATCAGCCGGATCCCCTTCAAACTAGTCGCCGTCGTTGTCATAATCCTTTGTCTCTTCTTCCATCTTATCGGAACAGGTGCCGGATCAACAGGTGCAATTTCGCCAACGGCGCCACGTGCAACGGCTCGCCGCGGCACGCCCATTCGACCGCGTCGCGGGTCACGCGCGAGGGCTCGGCATCGCCAGCGACTAGTATGGCTTCGTCGCCGGAATTGGTGGTGTGCTGCGCCCGGGCCCCGTAGAGCCGATGGAGGCGCTCAATCGTTGGCGGAGCCTGCTCGGACTCCACCAACACGGACTTGACCGGCGAGATTAGGAGGAATTGGCGGCGGGCAAGCGATTGAATCGTCACCGGCAGCCCCGACACCGCCGTCGCCAAACTGCGAATCACCCGCTGCTCATGGGATTGCCGTGCGGCGATACCGCGGGAAACCAGGCGCTTCACCTTCTCGAGGTTGTGCGTATCGGCTGGATTCCAGTCCATGCTCATCGCCTCCGGATACAGCGGAACGTGGGCGACACGCCCCGTACAGACGCGGCAAATTGGAATCCGGCATCGCAACGCTTCAAGAATTTCCGCCTC
>CAMDKT010000179.1 GCA_945900935.1 Candidatus Sulfopaludibacter sp. SbA3
CGTATCTGGCGGCGATGGCGCGGCTTTATGAAAGCAATGGGAGGCGGTGCTGCATCACGACGGCGCGGGGGTGATTTACGCGGCGATTTTGTGCGGGGTGCCGAGTGTAGCGGTGCCGCATGATGATGACCATTTTGATTACGCGGCGCGGATGGAGCCTTTTGAGTTGGGGTTGCGGGCACGCTCGATCCGGCGGATTGGCCGGAGATGGAGTGGATGCGTGCATGAGGGCGGCAGTGTGCGCCGGGGGAGTGGTTCTTGGCGGTGGTGCGGGGGTTGATATTTAAGATGGGAATCGTGATCTATGATCGAATAACGGTGGATCCCGCGAAGTGTGGCGGGAAGCCGTGTGTTCGCGGGAAAGGAAGTTTGGATCCAATCGGTGCCTGACACTGGATGGCACGGTTTTGAAGATTAAGGTTAGATTAAATTGATCGTTGGCACGGTTTTTGCAAAATGTGCCTAAAGTACCAGGACCAAAGTATTAGGGTATTGGGCCTTTTGCTATTGACCGTTCTAGGTGATTAGCCTTAGTCTAAGGATAACGTGAGCGAACAACGTAAAAACCGACGATTTGAATTGAAGCTGCCGATCGAGCTTGTCAAGGCTGGATGCGCTGAGAGTCCCCAAGTAGGGGAGACTCGCAACTTGAGTTCGGGCGGGGTTTTGTTTACCGCCGAAGGCAAGCTGCGGAAGGGGGACCCGGTTGAGTACCTTGTGACGCTGCCGGCGCAAGGGACCGAAGTCGGCATACAGTTGCGTTGCATGGGCAAGGTGGTGCGCGTGGATGAACGGGAGGCTCCCGAGGCGGGCGCGACGCGGCACCCATTTTCGATTGCGGCGACGCTGGAGCGGCACGAGTTTTTGCGCCGGTAATCGCCAAGGCGATCCAACCCTCAGCTTCATCGCACATTAGGTTGGCTTAGACGCCTCCATGGCTTTGAGGATGAGTTCCTTAGATTCATTCATGCATTGCAGGATGATTTGGAGATCCATGGCGGGTTTATTGGGCTGGCGGCCACTGACGCAATAGACGCCGTGCTGGCCGACGAGGACGAGGGCGTCGGTCAATAAGTCCGAGGCCATGGCGAGTTTGCCGCGCGTGCCGCCCATCTGAAATTCGTAACGCTCGAGTTGTTCCTGATCCATTGATTTCTTTCTATCCTAGTAGTGTGATCGAACTTCCCGGCTGGCCGATTTCCGATGCGCGTGAGACCGCTTTGCTTCAAGAAGTTTTGGCGAGTCCGCAGTGGGGCGGATTTAACCCGCTGGTGGCGTCCTTTGAAGATGCATTCGCGGCGTATCAGGGCGCAAGATTCGGCGTGTCGGCGGTGAATGGCACGGTGACGCTGGAGATGATGCTGGTATGCGCGGGGATCAAGCCGGGCGACGAAGTCATCGTGCCGGCGATCTCGTTTATTTCGACGGCTTCGGCGGTGACGCGCATCGGCGCGGTGCCGGTGTTTGTCGATATTGAACCGTACTCGTTTAACATGTGTCCGGAGGCGGTGCGGGCCGCGATTGGACCGGCGACGAAGGCGGTTATGGGCGTGCATTTTGGCGGATCGATGGCAGAGGTTGACGCGTTGACGGCTATTTGCTCGGAGCACGGACTTTTGTTTTTTGAGGACGCGGCCCATGCGCATGGATCGGAATGGAACGGGAAGCGGGCGGGCTCGTTTGGGTTGGCTTCGTCGTTTTCGTTTCAGAACGGGAAGGTGATGACCGCCGGCGAGGGCGGGATTGTATTGACGTCCGACGAGGGGCTGGCGGCGCGGATGCGGTCGTTTGCGAATCAGGGACGGCGGCCGGGGTATTCGTTCTTTCACCATTTTGAGGCGGGGAACAACTACCGTTTGTCGGCGCTGCACGCGGCGGTGCTGACGGCGCAGTTGGAACGGCTGGATGCCCAGATTGCCTTGCGGACGGCCAATTGGGCGGCTTTTTTGGAGGAGTACGGATCGGCGTCCGGCATTACCTGGCAACAGATTCCGAAGGCCGTGAATCGGAATTCGATGTACTTGATTTTGGGCCGTGTGGCGAATGGCGGGCGGGACGCGTTTTGTTCGCGAATGCAGGGGGAGGGCGTTCCGTGTACGCCGTTCTATCCGCATCCGCTGTATGGGAATCCGATGTATGCAAGCGGGGATTCGCCGTGCCGCGTGATGCCGTGTCCGAACACGGAGGCCTACATTGGTGACGCGTTTTGGATTGGGTTTCGAGCGCTGATGGGGGATGAAGCTACCACGCGGGCGGTTGCGCGGTGCGTTGTTGCGGCGATCGGCGGGGGGTGATCGCGGATGGCGGCACGCCCGTCCGCCAAAGTCCTGCAATTCGAAAAAGAATTCGCCGCCCGCATGCAGACGAAGTTCGCGCTCGCAGTCACCTCCGGCACCGCCGCGATTCAATGCGCCATCGCCGCCCTGGAAATCGGTCCCGGTGACGAAGTGATCATCCCCTCCTGGACCTGGCACTCCTGCTTCAACGCCGTCGTCAGCAACGATCCGATCCTCTTTGAGCGCGCCTCCCGCTTTCACGACCTCGGCGGCTTCCGCGCCCCTCACGCCCAGTTGGCTGGCGAAGCGCGCCTTCAACCCAACTTCGGCGCGAACTACCGCATGAGCGAATTCACCGGCGGCAACGCCCAATTAGTTTACGAAGGAATTAGCGGCCTCCCGAGCTTGAAGCTTCGTCTGCTGCCGGATCCGAAAGGGGAACTCGGTGCCGGCGTGTTCATGGGCTTCGGCGACAAGGCGCGGTGCGACCGGGTCCTGGCCGCCATGAAGGCCGAAAATGTGGCCGCAAGCAAGCCCGGCGGCTCCGTCATTCTCCCGGCGCGATATCGACGACATCGTGAAAGCCATCCGAAAGCTCTACGCCGCCGTCTGAAACCGATTACCGCTTCCGGCCCACCTTCCCCATCGCCCGCTTCACCGCCGCCATCACCGTCTCCTCCACATCCTCCGTATACGGCCCTGGATTGCCATAATAAATCTGGCTGTCCACCGGCTCATACCCGCCCTCCTTCAACACTCGCTTCGACACGATGTAGCTCATCACGTCATTCGTGTAACCCGCCACAATCGTGTCTTCGGAAGGAAACTCCTTCTTCACGCGCAGCGCGTAGTCCACGACCACTTCCCCGCCCAATCCAACCAGCGTCACCGATTTTCCAAACCGAAACGCCTGCACGGGATAAGAAATCGTAGTCACCGGCCGGCCCTTGTCATAAGCCTTCAACATCGACTCCGCCCGCCGCTGCTTATACCAGTTCGTCCCCTTCAACTCTTCTTCAAATTGCGCCCGCGTATGCGGCGCGAACGCCAGCTCCGTCGTCTGCCAAGCCGACTGCAAAGGCCCGCCCACCGTCTTCATCGCGTCCCCAAGCACCCGCGAAACCTCAGCCGCCAAACTCAACCCATGCTGCTCCACCAACGCGTATGTCCCCCGCGGCTGCGGATTCGCATCCCCCCCGCACAACAACATAAACAACGCCGTCACCCCCGGATTCTTCGCCTCCAGCTCCGCCTGCGCCACGCCCGCATAGTCCCCGTGAACCAGAAATAAATCCCCGCCCAAAGTCGTGTTATGACACGCATACCCAAATAGCACCGCCCGCAACTTGCCCGAAGGAGTCGTAATCCGGAACACCGGAACGTCCTGATCCACCGGACCCGTAGGGTTCAAGCTGTTCTTGATCAAGCCGTCCACCGCCAGCCGCCGGTTCATCGCGAACGTCCCCGTCCCATGCCCAACCGAAACCTCCGCCGGCTGCAAATCCCCAATCGCCGCCCCAACCACCGTCACTAACTTCGACACCAGCCCATTCCCATAATCCACAATTTCCTGCCGCTGCTCCGGCGTCAAATCGAACATCGAATCCAGATTGTCCCGCACCGCCGGCCCGCTGTGCGTGTGCGACGAGTTGATCATCAATTGCGCCCGCCGCAGCCCATACTTCTTCTCCGCCTCCGCGCCCACGCGCTCGGACAAAGACCGCGACATCCCAATCAAATCCGTGGTAACAACGACCACCCGCCCATTCTTCTTATCCGAAAACGCCAGCGCCTTCGCCCACAGTTCAAGCTTCACGCCCTCCGACGGCTTCTTCCGCGTCGCGTAGCCGGATAGGAAAATGGGCCGCTCCGGCGTGATTTTAATCCGCCCCACTCCCACCTGCAAATCACCAGCCAACACCGGCAGCGCCACCGCGAACGCAATCAGAAAACGTAACATGTCCCGCAGCATACCAAACCTAAGCAATCGCGTCAGAATAAGTACACGCATGATCGCGCTCCTGCTCGCCCAATTTCTCGTCGCTCCGGACGCGCGGTCCATGCAAACCGTCCGCAAGATCTTCGAAGGCACGCCGCCAAAAAACACCCTCGTCTGCGAAATCGAAACCATCGCGCCGCGCCTCGGTTTCTCCCTCCTCCACTGGTCCGGTTTCAATCTCAACGTCCCGGTCAAGCAACTCTCCCTTGATGGCCGCGCGCCCGAATTCGCCCTCACCATCGAGGTCACCCCAAAGGGCGGCCAACCCGTATATCTCGGCGAGCGTTTCGCCCTGCAAAAAATCCTCGAAGGCCAAACTGTCCCCAAGGGCGCCGCCGTCTCCTATACAGGCGGCTACTACATCGGCCCCGGTGAATACCGCATCCGTTTCTATGCGGGCGACAACCGGAATAAGGAGTGCCGAAAGACGTGGAACATCAAAGTCAACGCGGGCAAAATCCCCCCGCGCATGGAGCCTAATCAGGTCACCGCCGTCGGTGGAGAGCGCTGGCGCGGGCTCAGCAAGGACGCGCCCGCCAGCCGCCTCACCGTCATCATGGAAGCCGCCCCGTTAAGCCCGCGCCGTAGCATGGTCCGCCTCTCGTCCTACGACCGCAGCGTCCTGCTGGCGAGCTTGACGACCCTCCTCGACCAAACCAAAACCACCGCCGCCACCGTCATCGCCGTCGATCCCCGCAATCGCAAAATCATCTACTCCACCGATAACTTCACGCCCCGCGAACTCGGCCGCCTCGCCCGCGCCGTCGCCCAAGTCAACCTCGGCGTCGTATCGCTCGAAACTCTCCGCGGCCCCAACGCCACCGATTTCATGGAGACGGTGCTGGCAACGGCGCAGGATTCCGCCGCCAAGTCCGAGGCCGTCGTTTTCCTCGGTCCCGTCTGGGGTTGGCACGGCAAGGTGACGCCGAAAATCCGCGAACTCGCCCAAGCGCTCCCTCGTCCCCATTACCTCGGCCTCACCAGATTTCCCGGTATGCCCGACAACCTCGTCGCCCAAGTCGTCAAATCCGCCAATGGCAAGGTCAAACAACTTCTCACCCCAGCCGACTTCGCCAAGGCCCTGGAAAAAGTCGCCCCGGCGGCAAAATGATCCTTATCCTCGCCTCTGCCCAGGAACCCGTCCACTTCAACGCCAAAGACGGCTGGACCCTCTACGGCGATTTGTACGGCAAAAGCCCTCGCGCAGTCGTCCTCGCCGCCATTCGCTTCCTGCAGGGCAACGGCGCCAAGTTAGTCGCCATCGCCGGCGCCGGCATGGGAGGCAATCTCGCCGAAGAAGCGCTGCGCCTTTCACAGCCCGGTGAAATTGATCGCATCGTCTTCCTCGCCCATGGCGCTTACGGTCCCGCGCAAGCGCTCAAAGTTCGCAAGCTTTTCATCGATACAGGCCCCGGCAACGTCCCCCGTTTAACTCGCATCCAGGCTCAGTACGATCAAGCCGGGCGCTTGACCAGCGAAATGATTCGATTCCTGACTGCTCTCTAACCGCGCGGCGCCGTTTTGATTTGCACGAGCTTGGCCTTCGTCGCGGCCGGCGGGCTGAAGTTTTCGAGTTTCAATACGCCCCTGGGACAGACTTCGGCGCAGATGCCGCAGCCGACGCAGGAGGCGCGGGTGAAGCTTTTGTTAGCCTGTGCGTAGGCGCGGACGTCGATGCCCATTTCGCAGTATTTCGAGCAGAGGCCGCAGGAGATGCACATGTTCTCTTTCACCTTTATCCGGTAGCGGCCTATTTTCTGAACGAGGCCGAGGAGGGCGGCCATGGGGCAGGCGAAGCGGCACCAGATTCGGGTGCCGCCGAGCGGGTAGAGCCCGACGCCAACGACGCCGGCGAGTATCGATGAGACGATGAGGCCGTAGAGGGTTTGAAAGTTAGCAAGTTGCCGATAAGTGTTTCCGGTTCCGTAGCTGATGAAGAGGAGGACAGTTAGCAGGATAGTTATTCCGAGAACAGCATGGACGGTGACTTTTTCGATTTTCCAGGACGTGGTTGATTTGTCGGATAAGTGTCGCCAGGGTTCGCCGAAGGTATTGGCCAGACCGCCGCAACCGCATACCCAGGAGCAGTACCAGCGCTTGCCGAAGAAGACGCCGAGAATGGGGACGAGCAGGGCGGAGCCGAGAATGCTGTAAATGATAAATGGCAGCGGGAGGGAGAAGATATAGGACGGCGTGAGATACTCCATCTTCAGCGGCCAGAAGTAACTGAAATAGTATTCGGGCTGTTGGAAAAATTTGAGTAAGAGTGGGATGGAGAAGGCGAAGGTGGCTTGAATGACTATGACTGTTACTGTGCGGATGACTTGGTATCTATTGTGTTTGTATTTGCGAATGACATGGATGCCGCCGGCGGTGACGGCGAGTGTGTACAGCGCGCCGTAGAGCGTCCATTTGCTATCGAGGCCGATGGCTTGCGCGATGGGCGTGAGGCGTTCGGTGAAATAGAGGACAAGGTAGAACGCCGTGAACACGGCACTGAGGAACCAGGCGGAGATGCCGCGGTTTTTGACGTCGTGAAGGAGGCGGTTTTTAATCATGAGGCGTGGGGATGCGGCCGAATTCGACGTCGAACTGGGCTTGGTGGAGATTGGCCAGGACTTCTTTCAGAGTACGGCGTTCGTGGATCCAGTTTTCGAAGTACGTGTGATCCCAGCGGGAACCGAGCATGTTGAAACCTGTGACCGCGCCGTTTTCGTGCATGATTCTGAAGCTGATGTCTTTGCCGGGGACTTGGTGGAAGAAGCTTTCGGAGGCGGCCGCGCCGACGGTGGTGTACTCGATGTCGAAGAATTTGGCGCTGTTGTAGAAGAGCGGGGCCTGGTAGTTAACAGTGTCGCCGAGCATGGCCTTTGCGGCGAGTTCGCCTTGGCGTTTGGCGGAGTACCAGATCTGTTCGATTTGGGCGTTGGGGAGTTCGGCGCAATCGCCGGCGGCCCAGACGTTGGGGAGGGATGTTTGGAAACTGTTGGTGACTTGTATGCCGCGGGCTGTGGTTACGCCGCGGATCCAATCGATGGCGGGGCGGACGCCGATACAGATCCCTAACATTTGGCAGGGGAATTCGATGTTTTGACTGGTTTTGACGGCTTCGACGCGGCCTTTGGCATCGGCGGTGACCTGGGTGATTTCGTGGTTTAAGTGGAGTTTAACGCCATGGCGGCGCATGTGGGCGGCGATGATTTCGCCTTCCTCTTTGGCGAGGGCCATGGGCCAATACCAGGAGTCGCGGACGAGGAAATCGACTTCGATGCCATGGTGAGTGAGGCACTCAACAAGTTCAACGCCGATGAGACCGCCACCGGCGACGACGGCGCGCCGCGTCGTGGGGGCAAGTTGTTCGCAGGCTTCGAGGTGTTGGAGGGAGACGAAATTGACGGCGCCGGTTCTTACGGATTCGAGGCCGAGCCAGTTGGGTTGAATGGGGACGGAGCCAGTGGCTAGGAGGAGTTTGTCGTAGTGGATTTTCCGGACGCCGTTGAGCGTGACGATGCCAGCGTCGAGATTGGTGACCCAGCCGCGGATTCGTTCTATTTTCTTGGCGTCGTAGGATTTGCGCTCGAAGGGTTCGAGATCGCGCAGGTTCAGCCGGTCCATGAAGGCATACATCAGCGCGGTGCGGGAGATGAAGTAGTCGCTTTCGCCGCTAATGATAGCGATGCGGGCGTGGGGGTCGCGATCGCGGAGCGTGAAGGCGGCGGTGATGCCGGCGACTCCGTTGCCGATGATGACGTAGTGCATGCGGTGATTTCTATTGTCCGTGTTTGCGCCGGAAATAGAAAACGGCCACGCCCCTTTGCAGGAAGCGTGGCCGGTTTAGCGAACAGGGCTAGGACTGGTTTAGTAGTCCATGCCGCCGCCGTGGTGGTCGCCACCAGCGGGAGCAGCGGACTTCTTCTCGGGGATTTCGCAGATCATCGCTTCGGTGGTCAGCATCAGGGCGCTGATGGAAGCTGCATTCTGCATGGCCGAGCGAGTGACCTTTGCCGGATCGATGACACCAGCGGCTACGAGATCTTCGTATTCGCCGGACTGAGCGTTAAAGCCGTAGTTGGGGTTCTCGTTGCCGCGAACCTTCTCGATGATGATCGCGCCTTCATAACCGGCGTTGCCGGAGATTTGACGGATCGGCTCTTCGCAGGCGCGACGGATGATGTCGACGCCAATCTGCTCTTCGCCTTCAACCTTGATGCCCTTGAGAGCAAGCGCCGCGCGGAGCAGCGCGATGCCGCCGCCGGGGACGATGCCTTCTTCAACGGCCGCGCGGGTTGCGTGCAGCGCGTCTTCGACACGGGCCTTCTTTTCCTTCATCTCGGTCTCGGTAGCCGCGCCAACTTTGATGATGGCGACGCCGCCGGCGAGCTTGGCCAGGCGTTCCTGCAACTTCTCGCGGTCGTAGTCGGACGTGGTTTCGTCGATCTGCGCACGGAGCTGTTTGATGCGGCCGGAGATGGCGACTTCGTCACCAGCGCCGTCAATGATGGTCGTGTTGTCCTTGTCGACCGTGACGCGCTTGGCGCGGTCGAGGTCTTCCAGACGAACGCCTTCCAACTTGATGCCGGTCTCTTCCATGATCGACTTGCCGCCGGTGAGGATGGCAGTATGCCAGTACTCTCGGGCGGCTGGCTGGCCGGGGACCGGAGGATGGCCCTGGTTTGAGCACGACTCGCTGTTTTGGTTACGTGACGAGTGGTTGGTATCATGAGTACGAGAGGTGACCGAATGAACGTCAGCATTCCCGATGTTCCAGCGAGCGTCGTAGCCAGTTATGAAGAGGCCGCGCGGGAGCGCGGGGTTTCAATTGACTATATTCTGCGGGAGCATCTGATCGAACATGCTCCACCAGTTGTAACGCAGAGCGTGGCGGCCAAAGCAACAAAGGCCGCTGAACGGTTTGCGTTGTTGCGCGAGAAAATCGTCGCATCGAGGATTCCATTGTTGAGCGATGAAGAACTTCGGGCCGAGATTTGCGAACGCCGCGGAATGATCGCCGGGACGGATCTTTGAAGCGAACCTACGTAGACTCCGGGGTACTCATCGCCGCCGCGCGAGGGAGCGGGAGACTGTTTGATCGGGCCATGGCAATTCTCGCCGATCCTTCGCGTGAGTTTGTGTCCAGTGCCTATGTGCGGTTAGAGACTGTTCCAAAGGCGGTCTTTTTCAATCGGACGGCGGAAGCTGAGTTTTACGAGGAATTTTTCAAATACTCGGCGATCTGGGCCGTATTTGACGACGCTACGATGGAGAAGTGTTTTGAAGAGGCGTGCCGGTCGGGACTGAGTGCGGTTGACGCCATTCATGTTGTTCTCGCCGCGGAAGCCGGATGCGAAGAACTCATCACGACCGAAAAACCGGAGAAACCGATTCATCGGACGCAACGGGTGCGCACTATCTCGATTGACATCGACTGAAAAACAAAACGGCCACGCCCCTTTGCAGGAAGCGTGGCCGGTTTAGCGAACAGGGCTAGGACTGGTTTAGTAGTCCATGCCGCCGCCGTGGTGG
>CAMDKT010000180.1 GCA_945900935.1 Candidatus Sulfopaludibacter sp. SbA3
CCACACCAGTCCCGGCATGTAGAGTCCGCCAGTCTCCTCCGCCATCAGCTTGGCGTAGGCGAGCGGCCAAGTGTAGTCGCGGTTGCTCGGCTGAATGCCATTCGTTTCCACCGCGCCAACCGGAATGAAAATGATGTCTGTCTGCTTCAGCGCCTCACCAACCTGGACTTGGCTGAGGCGGGTAAAGTCGCGCGTGTGGAGCTTTCGCACTTGAGCGAAAAGCGGTGTGAGTATCGAAAGCAAAACGATTAAGACAAGCGGCATAGGTGCTTAATATGATATTAAATTGTTCATGCGGTGGTCCTGGCTGATTTTCGGCGCGGTTTCTTTGTGTGCGCAACGCGCGCCCTCGTTCAAGGACGAAGTCCTGCCCGTGCTTGAAAAAAGCTGCACAAAATGTCACGGCGTCGAGCAGAAAATGGGCGGGCTGGACCTCAGCACTTTCGCGGGCGTAATGAAGGGTGGCGCCAGCGGTCCGGCGATTGCGCCCGGTAAACCCGCGCGAAGTTTGTTGTGGGTGATGGTTGAGTCAAACAAGATGCCCATGGGCGGGGCGCTGACGGCGGCGCAGAAACAACTGCTGAAAACGTATATTGAGCAGGGCCGGTTCCCAGCCGCGGAATCGGATTCCGAACGGGCCGCAAAGGAAGCCGCGCGGATTACTCCGGAAGCCCGCCAATGGTGGTCGTTCGTTAAGCCCGTGAAGCCCAATGTGCCAGTCGTAAAGGGATCGGCCCGGACGCCAATCGACGCCTTTGTACTGGCGAAATTGGAGGAAAAAGGCTGGAAGATGCAGCCGGAAGCCGACCGCGTTTCGCTCGTCCGCCGCGCCTATTTCGGGCTGACCGGATTGCCCCCAACGCCGGCCGAAGCGAAAGCCTTTCTGGACGATCAATCGCCCGATGCGTATCAGAAATTGATCGGCCGTGTGCTGGCATCGGAGCGGTACGGAGAGCACTGGGGCCGCCATTGGCTCGACATCGCCGGCTACTCCGATACGCGCGGCGACGCCGGTGATTCGGAACGCGAAGTGTCGTGGAAATACCGGGACTATGTGATCCAGGCGTTCAACAAAAACAAGCCGATCAACCGGTTCCTGCTGGAGCAGATCGCCGGTGATCAACTCGTCAACTATAAGCACAACGCCGTGCCAACACCGGATCAGATTGAGCCCTTGACCGCCACGGGCTTCCTTCGCACCACCGCCGACATCACCGACAACCAGACCATCTACGAAGTCGATAAATATTTCGACGCGCTGCAGAAGGCGATGGAGACCAGCCTCTCCTCCGTCCTTGGCCTCTCCATCGGCTGCGCGCGATGCCATGACCACAAGTTCGATCCGATCTTACAGCGCGACTATTTCAAGCTGACAGCGGCGTACCAGGCCGTTTGGGATCCGGAAAACTGGCTCGCCGGCAGCTTGAATTTTGGGCCCTGGCCGAGCCGCATGGTCCTCAACGTCGACGCCGCCAATCGCGAGGCCTGGATCAAGGACGTCACCAGCAGTGGAGCAAAATTGCTGCGTCGCCAGGATGATTTGCTGGAAGCGACTTATCAAAAATTCCGCGCCGAACTGCGCGCCGGGCGCGAGTTGGAGCCCGAGCGGCGTCAGCAAATACGGCAGGCAATTGAAAACGATCCCGATTTGGAAGTGGACCGCAACGCGCCCAGGGAGTTCATCACCGACCTGGAATTGGAGACCCGCTTTCCGGAGTTCGCCAAATGGAAAACCGAAATCGCGACGCTTCGCGCGAACCGCCGCAAGAAGCAATCGGCGATCGATCCCAATTACATCGAAGCCGCCTGGGATGTCTCGAAAACTCCATCGCCCACTTACATTTTGCAGCGTGGAAACTACTTGGCGCCCGGCGCCGAAGTAAAGCCCGGACTGCCCGCGGTGTTGGACAATCCCCAGCATCCGATGGCATTTCCAGAACCGGATAAACATCCGGAATGGAACCACACCGGCCGTCGTCTGACGCTTGCCAATTGGCTGGTCTCGCCGGACAACCCGCTCGTCGCGCGCGTCTTCGTCAACCGCGTCTGGCAGTTCCATTTCGGCGAGGGGCTCGTCCGCTCCGTCGATGATTTCGGACGCCAGGGCGACAAGCCGACGCACCCGGAGTTGCTCGATTATTTGGCCGTCACGTTCCAGGAAAAGGGCTGGGATTTGCAGTGGCTGACGACGCAGATCATGCTCTCGCAGGTCTACCGCCAGGGATCCTCGGAAGTCTCGGAATACCTGACGGCGGATCCCTCCGCCAAGCTCTTGTGGCGCAAGCCCCCCGTGCGCCTGGAAGCCGAAACGATCCGCGATTCCATGCTGCAAGTGAGCGGCCTGCTACAGACCAAAATGTACGGCCGCCACGAACCCATCAAACGCGGCGCCGACGGCCAGTGGCTCGAGGATGAAGCGAAAGGCAACGCGAACCGGCGGAGCCTCTATTTGCAGCAGTCGCGAACGCGGCCGGTGGCCTTTCTACACGCCTTCGACGCCCCGACGATGACGGCCGATAATCAGACGCAGCGATTCCGCTCCGCGCTGCCGTCGCAGTCTTTGGCGCTGTTGAACAACCCGCTCGTACTGCGAACCACGAAGGCCTTCGCGGATCAGGTGTTGGAGCAAAGCCGCGGCGATATCGAGCAGGCATTACAAACAGCGGTGCGCGCCGCCTACACGCGCCCGGCCACGGAACGGGAATTGGCGATTGGCAAGCGCGCGCTGGAGTCCGGCCCCGATGGACTCCGGCTGTTCTTGCAAGCCCTTTTCGGGGCCAACGATTTTCTGTACAGTTATTGAGGAGTGAGAACGCGATGAAACGATTTCTATCTCGCCGGCAGACTTTGCGGGAAGTGGCATTGGGCTTCGGCGGCTTGGCCCTGAACTCGATGATGGCCACTGCGACCGAGCAGAAATTCTACGATTTGCGGGCGCGAAAGCCGCATTTTGCGCCCAAAGCGAAGAACGTTATCTTTATCTACGTTGGCGGCGGTCCCAGCACCATCGACATGTATGACCCCAAACCGGTGCTGCGCAAATACGATGGCCAGCCCGCCCCGTTCGAAATCAAGGGCCGCGCGTTGAACGGCTCCCAGCAGGTGATGGCCAGTCCGTGGCCGTTCACGAAGTGCGGCCAAAGCGGCCGCGAAATTTCGAATTTGCTGCCGCATTTCCAGAAAGTCGTGGACAAAGTGTCGTTCGTCCGCTCCATGCAAACGGACCGGATCGACCATTCCACCGCCCAGTTCACCTTCGTCACCGGACGCGGATTCACGGGCTTTCCCAGCCTTGGATCTTGGGTGAATTACGCGTTGGGTTCGGAGAATCAAAACCTGCCGGGATACATCGCGCTGGGCGAAGGCGCGAGCATCGGCACGCGCGCGCATTCCTCGGCCTGGCTGCCGCCGGTGTTCACGGGAACCGAAATGCGGGCCGACGCGAAGTCGCCGATTTTCGACATCAAGCGGCCTGATTCCGTGACGGCGGAACAACAAGCGCGGCTGTTGGAAATGGTGAAGGATTTGAACCGCGAGCAGAAGGGGCATCACCCTTTGGACCAGGATATGGAAGCGCGCATCGCCAACTACGAACTGGCGGCGCGTATGCAAGTGGAGGCGATGCGCGTGGCGGATCTGTCGGCAGAAACCGAGGAAACCCGCAAGCTCTACGGCTGCGACAACAAGGCCTCCGGACAGTTCGGCAAGCACTGCCTGATGGCGCGGCGCCTGGTACAGAGCGGCGTCCGTTTCGTGCAGATTTACGGCGGCGGCGGATGGGACACGCACAGCAATATCGGCGGCCAACTGCCGGGCCTATGCCATTACATCGATCAGGGCATGTCGGCGCTGTTGACAGATCTGGACCAGCGAGGCATGTTGGCCGACACCCTCGTCGTATGGTCCGGCGAGTTCGGACGGCTGCCCACGATTGAGGCCAGGAACGCCGCGCCGGGCCGCGACCACAACCCGTACGGCTTCAGCATGTGGATGGCTGGAGCGGGAGTTAAACAGGGCTTCGATTTCGGCCAGACGGACGAGCTGGGCTACGCCGCCGTGCCGGAATTCCGCGTCGGCCATGCCGACATCCACGCCACCATTCAGCACTTGCTGGGCGTGGATCATCTGAAGAACACGTTCTTTTACGAAGGCCGCGATGAGTCCCTGGTGGGCGTCACTCCGGCCCGCGTGCTGCGGGAGGTATTGGCATGATGATGAATCGGCGGCAACTGTTGGCAGGGTCATTGATGACACCGGCGTTCGCGGCGGCGACGGGGGGCGAGGTGAAGCGACGCGCCGGAACGAAGATCAAGATTGGCCTGAACGCGTACTCGTTCAATAAGCCGCTGATGGCGGGGAAGATGACGGTTCACGACGTAGTGGACTGCTGCGCCAAGCAGCAGATTGACGGCGTGGACATGACCGGCTACTACTTCCCCGGTTATCCGGCTGTGCCGAAAGATGAGCTGATCTACAGCCTGAAGCGCCACGCGTTCCTCAACGGCGTGACCATAACGGGGACCGGCGTGCGCAACGATTTTGCCTTGACCGACGCCTCCGGCCGGCGCGGGCAAATTCAGTTGGTCAAAGATTGGATCGATGTCGCGGCTAAGCTGGGCAGCGACATGGTGCGTGTCTTCGCGGGCAAGGAAGTGCCGAAAGGACATACGTTCGATCAGGTTTTGGAGTGGATGATTCCGGCCTTCCAGGAGTGCGCCGAGTACGGCAAAAAGAACGGCGTGATTGTCGGCTTGCAGCATCACGACGATTTCCTCAAAACTGCCGATGAAACCATTCGCGTCGTAAAACTGGTGAACTCCGATTGGTTCAGCGTCATCCTCGACGTGGGCAGCCTGCGCCAAGGCGATCCCTACGCCGAGATCGAGAAGCTGCTCCCCTACGCCAGCAACTGGCAGATCAAAGAGCACGTCTGGTACGGTACGAAGAAGGTGGAGATCGATCTGCCGCGCGTGCGTGCCATCATCGACAAAGTCGGCTACCGCGGCTTCACGCCCATCGAAGCGTTAGGCGAAGGCGACCCCGCCGAAGTGGTCACAGCGTTTCTGATGAAGGTGCGGAAGGCGTTTTCGTAGGGCTACGGTCAGTTCCCCGTTACCGAGCCGCGACCGCCAGGGAGCGGTTGCCAGCGCTACTTCAAATCGAAGAATCCAAAGAAAAACAAGCACGCGGCCTGCGCCGCTGGCACACCGCGCGCGGAGCCGATAATGGACCCGTCCTGGCGAACGTCGCCATCGCTTTCCACTTTGCCGCGGAGCGATCCGCTAACTCGCACGGAGCCGTCCGATTCCACTTTGCCCACCAGGGATCCGTTCTTGCGAATGCTGCCATCCGGCTCAATCTTGCCTACCAGGCTGCCTTTGACGCGAATGTCGCCGCCGCTCTCAAAGCGCCCGACCACGCTGCCGCGTATGCGGACATCTCCGCTTGATTCCACGCTGCCTACCGACGAACCGCGTAGGCGAATGTCCCCGGCGAGTAACACGGCCGAAAACAGAATCAGCACGAAACTTCGAATAAACATACGCCTACGCTAGCACTTCGCGAATCACTTCGCCGCCCGTCTGGCTCATCTGCTTTTCGCGCCCGGCGTGCAGATAGCGGAGCTTGGAATCGTCCAGGCCAAGCAGGTGTAGCAGCGTGACGTGGAAGTCGCGAATGGGGTGGACGGCCTCCACGGCCTTGAGCCCCGTCTCATCGGTCGCGCCCACAATGTGACCGGCCTTCACGCCGCCGCCGGCCATCCAGCACGGCATCGCGGTTGCGTTGTGATCGCGGCCCCAGGCCTCCCCGCCGCCGCGAATTCCGTTGTCCGGACTACGGCCGAATTCCCCGCTCCAGACCACCAGCGTCTCCTCCAACAGACCCGTTCGTTTCAAGTCCTTCAGCAACGCGGCGATGGGTTTATCGATCGCCCGAATGCGCGCTCCGTGCGCGTTCTCGATGTAGTCGTGCGAGTCCCAACCCATGACGATGACCTGTACAAATCGCACCCCGGCCTCCACCAGACGGCGAGCCAGCAGACACCGCCGGCCGATGGGGCCGTCGCCATACATCGCCAGCGTTTCCGGCCTCTCTTTGGAAAGGTCGAGGACTTTCGGCATCTCGGCCTGCATGCGGAAAGCGAGCTCGTAGGTCGCAACCCGGGCCGCGAGTTCGGCGTGCTCAGGATGCCGCTGCTGGTGTTTGCTGTTGATAGCGTTCAATAAGTCGAGGGTCATCCGCTGGCGCTCCGGCGTCACGCCGGACGGGGGCGTCATGTCGAGGACCGGCGCGCCAACCGGCCGCAGCGGGGTGCCCTGATGAACTGCCGGAAGAAATCCGTTGGACCAGTTCGCCGCGCCGCCCTGCGGGTAGGCCGTGTCAGGCAGCACAACGAACGAGGGCAGGTTTTTGTTGATCGAACCAAGCCCGTAAGAGGTCCACGCGCCCAGCGCCGGATCGCCTCCAAACTGGTTGCCGGTGTTGAGGTGATAGAGCGCCGTAGGGTGGTTGACGCTCTCCGCGCGCAGACCGCGATAGAAGCAAACGTCGTCAACGACGCCGGAAAAACTCTCGAACAGGCTGTTGATCTCAATGCCCATTTTCCCGGCACGGCGAAACTGGAACGGCGACTTCACGTAGTAGCGCTCGCCCGTGTTCATGTTGGCTTCAAACTTGTTCCGCTCCTTCTGGAACTTGGTCATGTGAAGCGAGTCGAGCCTGGGCTTCGGGTCAAAGGTATCGATGTGGCTCGGACCGCCTTCCATCAGCAGGAAAATGCAGTTCTTCGCTCTGGCCTTATGATGCGGGCCTTGCGCCGACATCGCGGAAAGGGCGACAGCGCCCAGCCCCATGCCGCCGCCAAGAATCAGGTCACGCCGGGAGCTAATAGACATAGATAAACTCGTTGGAATTCAGCAGCGCCAAAACGATGTCCGCAAGCGCGCGAACAGCGGGCGTTGTCTGGCTGGGATGCAGGTTGTGCTCGAAGGCCGCGGGGTCTTCCTGGTGCGTAAAGCGGTGCTGCTCGCCGGTGAGTTCACTGGTGATCGTGTGGACGACGGGTTTCGCCGCCGGCCGCGGCGGAGCGGGCGTGGCCGCGTGCATCTTTGTCAATTTCTCCAACGTGGCTTGCGCCGCCTTTTCCTCGGCCGCGTCGGGCAGACGCCCCAGCACTCGTTGGAACGCCGCGCGAACCGGCTGCCTGTCCAGCTTCGCCGCCAGCGCCAGCGCCATGTCGTGCGCGAACTGGCCATTGAACAGCGTGAAGGCCTGCGTGGGGACTGTTGCCGTGTCCCGCCGTTCGCAGGACATGTCGAGACTGGGCGCGTTGAAAACTTCCAGCATCGGGTCGATGAGACTGCGCTGCTGAAAGGTGTAGATCGACCGGCGATTGCGGTCGCGCTTGGCGGGCGAGGCCCGGTACGCCGGCGCCAGCGAACCCATCCGGTGTTGCGCCTGGCGCGCGACGTCTTCATTGATCTGCGGGTAGACGCCGGGGCCGCCGGCATCGAGGCTCAGTTCGCCTGTAACCGCCAAAATGCTATCGCGAAGTACCTCGGCTTCCACACGCCGCGGCGTAAAATCGGCGCGCTGATAGAAGGCCGACAAAAGGATCGTCCGGTGCATCGCCTTGACGCTCCAACCGCTGTCGATGAAGCTGCCCGCCAGCCAATCCAAAAGTGCGGGATTGCTCGGCTTTTTCCCCATTTTCCCAAAATTATTCGTGTCGGCGGCGATGCCTTCCCCAAAGTGATATTGCCAGATCCGGTTGACCATGACTCGCGCGGTAAGCGGATTGCGTTCGTTGGCAATCCAGTTTGCCAGCGCTGATCGCCGCCCGGCAATGGCCTCAGTCACCGGCGGCGCGGCGTAATCCAACAGCGTCAACAAGCCAGGCGTGACCTTTTCCGCCGGGGCCTGAATATTGCCTCCGGGAAGTACGAATACATCCGGCGCTTTATACGCCGCGACCTTGGCGTAACGCAGGTTCGGGCCGCCATCGGTGGCGCCATCGATGGGGCCGCTGGCGACCGCGAATGCCTTCGGCTCAAAGCGGTCCAGCGCCTCCTTATAGTGCGCGGTGTGCTTCTGGTAGAGCTTGAATTCCTCGAAGATATCGGGGTCCTTCTTCCCGCGCAGTTCCTCCATGCGCGATTTGGCCTGCCCGGCCACGCCCTGCATATGCGCCTTGGCCGCCGTTAACCCCGCGACGTTTTCGCCCGGCAGAAATGGCAATGCGGGCCGTACGAATTCGGTGCTTGAGAAGACGGCCTGCATGCGATAGTAGTCCTTCGTCGGCAGCGGATCGAACTTATGATCGTGGCAGCGGGCGCAGCCCAAAGTCAGTCCCAGAAAGGTCGCGGCCGTCGAGTGGGTGACGTCGTCGAGAAACATCTGGCGCGTAACGGCTTCGACGGACATGCCTGTGTGTTCCCACGGACCCATGCGCAGGAATCCCGTGGCAATGCGCGCTTCCGAGCTTCCGGCGTCGAGTTCATCGCCGGCGATCTGCTCGCGTATGAACTGATCGTACGGCTTATCCTGGTTGAACGCACGGATGACGTAGTCACGATAGCGCCAGGCGTTCGGGCGCTCAAAGTCATTCGAGTAGCCGCTGGTGTCGGCGTAGCGAACGACGTCGAGCCAATGGCGGCCCCAGCGCTCGCCGTAGCGCGGGGATGCAAGGAGTCTGTCAATGAGTTTGGGCCAGGCGTCTTTGGCCTTGTCCTTCACGAAGGCGTCAATCTCTTCCGGCGTCGGAGGGAGTCCGGTAAGGTCAATGGTGACGCGACGGATCAGAGTGCGGCGGTCCGCGACGCTGCCGGACTTCACGAAGGCGTCAACCGTTTTTGACTTGTCCAGCGAGGGCAGCGGACGAAAGGCCCAAAGGTCCTCGGGCTTGTATTTGGTCCAGGTATCGGCTTTCGATTCCTTCCACGGCGCGCCGGCGTCTATCCACACGCGAATCGCGTTGACCGTCTCCGGCGGCAGTCGTTTGGAGGCGTCGCCCGGCGGCATTTGCACGCCGTCTTTGGCCTCGATCATTCGCAGCAGCAGGCTTTCGGCGGCCTTGCCGGGGATCACGGCCGCGCCGCGAGTCCCGCCGCGGAGCATCGACTCGCGCGTGCGGAGATCGAGCTTGCTCAGCGCCATCGTCTCGCCGTGACAGCCGAGGCACTCCTTCAAAAGCTCCTGAGCGGATGCGACGCGCGCCAACAGCAACAAGGTAAACCAGACTTTCGCCATTTGACTTAAATTGTACGCCTACGTGCGGGTGAGGATGAGATAGCGAACGTCGGCGACCTGCTTGCCGGGGATGTCCGTAGCACGCAAAGTCATGGTGCCGCGGCCCTTCTCCATGCGGATTGTGCCCAGGCGGAGAGGCTTGAAGGCCTTGACGAAAGACTCGGCGCCGCGATCAAACCGGTCCTCGCTTTTGCCTTCGAGTGGCGGATCATGCGCGACGTTGATTTTGCCCGTCACCGCGCTTCGGTTGCAACTCAGCTCGACGGTCGCGCCGACATCGGACGCGGGGCAGGTGTAGTAAAGTTCGGCGGTGTAAGCGCCAGGCTGCAACACCTCCACGGCCCAGGTTATGCGGTCCTCCTTCTTGGCCCA
>CAMDKT010000181.1 GCA_945900935.1 Candidatus Sulfopaludibacter sp. SbA3
CAGAAACTCAATATAATCGTGGGTCCGCGACTGGTGCGACCCCTCCGTCCCCGGCAGCGCGATGTTGCGTTCTTCCAATGATTCGCCGGCCGACAACCCCCGCCGTCCGCGCCGGATCAGCCGGGCATTTCGGATCTGTACCGGAACGGTGGATCCCGAAAGCTGCACGCCAAAACGGCCGATCCCATCCATCGCGAAACCAGCCGTGTATGGCATGGCCAATGACTGCCAATTGGTGGTAACTCCGACCGAGCGATTCGTCTGTTGCCGCCACGGTGATACGTCCTGCTTGATGTCCCAACTCACATTCACAGCCCGGTCCGCGCGCAGTTCAACCTCGGCCAGATACGCAGCGCCGATCTCGATCGAAAAGCCCACTTGCTTGGCGATCACTTCCGTATCATTTCGCGTCAGATTGAGCTGGATGACACCGTCAGGCAAGTTTGCAATCGCCCCGGCCGTATTCGCGTGCAGTTCCAACTGCCAGCGATTCGGCAACAGTTGCTCGCCGTCGGGCTCGGACTGGCCCCAGGCCTTCCGCAGCTTCTCCGTAGAGTCGTAGCGGGCGTTCAGAAAACCATTCCACTGCCGTTGCAACTCCGTGCGATACGCACCGCCAATCAACGATGGCAGTTGATTGGTCTGGTAGGAGTAGATGAGCGACGATTCGTTATTAATCTCCACCATCGCCAGTACCGGATCGTCCCGGAGTTGAAGGGCTTCGATCAGCTTCGCGGCGAATTCCTGTTGCAACGCCACCATCCGCGGCTCGAAGATATGCAGCGGCTTCGACTGCGTGGGAATTGCCGCGTTCGGCACGCCATCCGCGCCGGGGCGGAACAAATAACCCACTTTCAAATTCAAGTTGACGTAGATCCCTTCCAGCTTTAAGGCGTCCAGGAACCCGCGCAGCCGCTCGATGGCGACCGGATTCAACGTCGGGTACGGCCCGGTCGTTAAAAGCGATCCGGCGTTGGCGGGATTGGAATCGGGCTGCGTATCCATGTGGTGCAGCCGCACCAGATTCACGCCTAGGCGCCGCAACCGCTTGGCAATTCGCTCAGCGTCTTTCGCCTCTGGAAAATTAGCGCCAAACGCCAGATTCACTCCGAAGAATCGAACTCTTCGGCCAGCGGCCGTCACGAACCGGCCATCGGCGGCAGTCACTCTATCGGCATCCGTCAGCGGCGAATTCAAAAAACTAAAATCAGCCGCGCCCGCTACGTTGTCCTGATCCACGGCGAAGCGGTAGAAGTTTTCCTGCGCATTTGCCAGTAGCGGAAAGAGCGTAAACAAGAACAGAAATCGGCGCGATATCATCGGATCTTTCAAGTAGAACATATGGAATGGAAGCAGCCAGAACCAGTTCGGCACCCGCTGGGTCTTGCAGGACGCCGATGGCAAAGCAGTGTTCGCCTTCGCATTCAAACAAGGGTTCGGAAAAGTGGCCCGCGTGGAGACCGCCGGCGGAACAGCCGAAGAAATAGGGCCGCTCCTGCTCCTCTCTTGGTATGTCACGGTTCTGTAACGCGATGTTTTTTCGTTTCATGCGTTTGTAACCATTCCGTTATCTGGCTGTATCGGCGGATCCCTAAACTCGAACCATGCGTACTCTGCTATTCGCGACGTTGCTGGCCTGTTGTGGTGCCCTGTCGGCGCAAGTCGTAGTTCTGAATGGAGCCAGCTCACGCGTCGGCCAACCCGTAACGGGAGGCTCATGGGCAACGGCTTATGGCACATTCCCGAACGTAACGCAGACCACTGCGTCCGTCTCGCCAATCCCGAAAACTCTCGGTGGCGTCACCGTAAGTGTGAACGGCGTCGCCGCGCCGGTTTATTTCGTCTCTCCAACACAAGTGAACTTCCTGGTTCCCTTTGCCGTCACCGCCGGTGTGCGCAACGTTGAAGTGAAAACGTCCAGCGCGACCCTCACCGGAACGGTTCGCGTGATGTCCGCCGCTCCTGGAATTTTCGTCAATCTGCCCAGCACGTCCGCCGTGCCTCCGGGCGGCGCTGTGTTGAACCAGGACTTCTCGATTAATTCGCAGTCCGCGACTGCCCGCCGCGGCCAGGTCATTCAAATCTATGCCACCGGCCCGGGTGCTCTATCGCGGGCAATCGAGGACGGCACCGCGGCACCCAGCAGCCCCCTGGCGCTCACGACTTCCACTCCGGACGTATTCATTGGCGGCGTGCCCGCCATCGTTCAATTCAGCGGCATGGCCCCCGGCTTCTCCGGACTTTGGCAGATCAACGCCTTTGTGCCTGACCGTGCGTTTATCACCGGTCGCGTCCCGCTCCAGGTTTTCATGGACGGCGTCGACTCGAACGAAGTGTCTATCTTCGTTCAATAACTGAAAAGGATTTTTTTTGTATCGAATTGCTCTAATTATCGCCCTTTGCGGAGCCACGATGCTCGCGCAAGCACCCACCGGCGTCATTGCCGGAACGGTACTTGATAGCCAGACCGGTCGCCCGATTCCTGGCGCCTCTGTCCTGTTAAATGGCCAGCAGGCCAGTGGTCAAAATGCCGACGCCGATGGCCGGTTCCAATTGACCGTCAGTCCCGGTACGTACATTCTCACTTTTCAGGCCGAGAACTATTCGGAAGTGAAGATCGAAGAGGTTGGCGTCACCGCCGGCCAGGTGACCGAAGCCAGTACCGTCATGGCCAACAAGTCCGTCGTCACCACCGTTGAAGTCAATGAAAAGGTAACCGCCGTTGGCGCCAACGCCGAAGCAATGCTTACCGAGCGCAAACTCGCTGGCAGTGTTTCCGATAGCATTGGCAAAGAAGAGATCTCCAACAGCGCGTCCTCCAGCGCCGCCGGTGCATTGGAAAAAGTGACTGGCGTTTCCGTCGTCGGCGATGGCTTTGTCTACGTCCGCGGCCTCGGCGAGCGTTATAGCTCCACCATGATGAATGGCGCTGTCCTTCCCACGACAGAACCGGAAAAACGCGTCGTTTCTCTGGACCTCTTCCCCTCAGGCCTCATCGAAAATATCAAAATCCTGAAAACCTACACGCCTGACTTGCCTGGCGAGTTCGCCGGCGGCCTCATTCAGATGCAGACGATTGAGTTCCCCAACCAGCGTATGTTCCAAGTGAACACCAAGGCCGGATTCAACACCGCGACGACCTTCAACAAGTTCCAGACTTCGCCCGGCGGCGCATCTGACTATTTCGGTTTCGGCAGCGGCAGTCGTGCGCTTCCTTCTCAAATTCCCACTAACGGCCGCCTCATCGCCGGGGCCTTCACGCCAGGCCAATTACAGTCGTTCGGCCAGTCTTTCAGCAATGCCTGGCAGCCCTCGGTTAACTCCTCCCAGCGTCCGAACACGGACTTCTCCGCGGTCGGCGGCGGAACTTTCAAGCGTGTTGGGATCGTCGGCGCCCTTAGCTTCAGCAACGGCGCCCAAACCCTCGCCGAGAAGCAGCGCTACTACCGCCAGGGCGGCACCGGCCCCATCACCTTCACCGACTACCCGGACTTTAACGACTACACCGAAACCGCCAGACTCGGCGCCGTATTCAATGTCGCCTTACGGGTCAACGACAAGAACAAGATCGTCTTCCGGAACACCCTTACCCATGAGTCCGACAAAGCCGCCCGCAACTTCACCGGTTATGACGGTGGAGTCGACGGAGTTATCTCCTCCGAGCGTCTGCATTACGTCGAACGCACACTCTTCTCTACCAGCCTGGAAGGCGACCACGCCGTCCCCTCCTGGAAGGGCAGTGTCTTTAAGTGGCAGTTGACCTACTCCAAATCGGGCCGGAACGAGCCCGATCTCCGCGAAGTCTTCCGCGGCCAGTTGCCCGACGGCAAGTTCACCTTCGCCGCCCTCGGCTCCTCCGGCGTTCGCTTCTTTTCCGACATGAACGACAAGATCTACGAGCCCCAGGCTGACCATACGATCCCGTTCTTCAAGGGCAAGATCAGCGGTATCGTGAAGACCGGCTTCCGCGCCACTATACGCAGCCGCGACTTTGCCGCTCGCCGGTTCCGCTTCATTCCCCAGTCCTCCACTACTCTGGATTTCCGCCTCCCCAGTAACCAGTTATTTGGCTCCTCCAACATCCGCCCCAACGGCTTTCAGATCACTGAATTCACCCGCGGTACCGACAGCTACACAGCCGCCATGGACATCTACGCCGGGTACTCCATGGTCGATTTGGCCATCGGGGCCAAGTGGCGCATCGTGGGCGGCGTCCGCGTCGAAAAAGCCAAGCTCAACGTGGTCACAGTGGACAACCTGATTCCGAATGCCGCGCCCGCTACCGCCAAGCTGGACAACACGGATCCTACTCCGGGCGTCAACGTAATTTACCAGTTGACCACGCGCCAGAACCTCCGCGTCTCTTACAGCCGCACGGTCTCCCGTCCGGACTTCCGCGAGCTTTCGCCGTTCGACTTTAATAACGTCCTCGGCGGCTTCGTTGTCCAGGGGAATCCGAACTTGAAGCGAGCGATCATCAACAACTACGATGCCCGCTGGGAGTCGTTCCTGGGCGGCAGCCAGATCATCGCCGTCAGCTTCTTTGTCAAGAAGTTCACCAACCCGATCGAACAGACCATCCTGCCTTCCAACGACCTGCGGCAGACCTTCGTGAATGCCGCAGGCGCTAAGAATTTCGGGCTGGAATTCGAGTTTCGCAAGAGCCTCGGGAGCATTCACAAGCGCTTGAAGGACTTCAGCTTCACATCGAACTTTACGTTCGTCGATTCGAACATTGAGATCAAGCCGGAGAACGCCGGCGTCGTCACTTCGAGCTCCCGTCCGTTGCTCGGCCAAAGCCGCTACATCTATAACGCCATCGGCGAATGGAAGCGGCCGGCCTGGCACAGTCAGGCGCGGTTCTACTCCAACTATGTGTCCCGCCGCATCTCCGGCGTCGGGACGTTCGGCCTTCCGGACATTTATCAGGAAGGCAACACGTTTCTGGACTTCGTGTACCAGTATTCATTCAAGGAAAACGGCAAATGGGCGCTGCGTTTTGACGCGGAAAATCTAGCCGATAACAAATACCGCTGGACCCAGGCCGACTTGCTGCAGCGGCAATATCAGACCGGGCGCACCTTCCAGGTGGGCCTGAGCTACTCGTTCTTCTAGATCTAAATCCAGAGAGGAAATTTTGAATGCGAATCTATTCGATTGGCTTGTTGTGTCTATACACGGCCGGAGCCGTGATTGCCGGTACTGAAACCACCGAGAAGGCCGCGATCGGCTACGGGAGCCCGGAGCAAAAGATTGCGATGTGGATCTGGAGCGATAAATACGTCTATCGCCCCGGAGAACAATTGACGGTCAAATGGACCGTGAAAACCAACGGCGACCTGTATCCCTACACGACATACACTTATCGCCAGAACAACCAGACTGGCGCCAAAATCTATCTGCCCTCCGGCACGGCCGCCGTTCCTGACGTGCAGCCGGCTCCGATGAAAGATGCCGCGAAGGCCACGCTGGCCCACGTCACCGTGCCCGATGAACCGGGCATGCACACGCTGGCCGTTCAACTGCGCGACTACACCGGCACACGCGTGCTGAAGGTTGCCTATATGAAGATCAGTGTCGCCACCGAACAGGTCCGCGTGACGGGCGCGATCACCGCCAACACGACTTGGGTCAACACGAAGTCCTACTTGCTCAATGGCGTTGTGACCGTGAAGAACGGCGCGACGTTGACGATTGAGCCTGGCACTGTTGTCGAAGGCGCGCCCGGTTCGGCGCCGCCGTCGGCGCTAATCGTCACTCGCGAAGGCAAACTCGTTGCTGAAGGCAGCAAAAGCCGTCCGATCATCATGACGAGCGCGCAGAAAGTCGGCGAGCGCAAGCGCGGCGATTGGGGCGGGCTGGTGATGTTGGGCAAGGCCCCGACGAACGTCGCGGCCAACACGAACGCCAACTCCAACACCGCCGGCACCTTCTACATTGAAGGCTTGAATGCCACCGACGACGGTCTCTACGGCGGCTCGGACGCCAACCATAGCTGCGGTTCGCTCGCCTACGTTCGCGTGGAGTTCGCCGGGACTATTCTCTCCCCGAACAATGAGCTGAATTCGTTTACGTTTGGCGGGTGCGGCAAAGGCACCAGCGCCCACCACTTGCAGGCGTCGTACGGCCTGGACGACAGTTTCGAGTGGTTCGGCGGAACGATGGACGCCAAGTACCTGATCGGCGGCCTGAGCGCGGACGACTATGTCGATTTCCAGCTTGGCTGGACCGGCCGTATTCAGTACGGCATCTTTTACCAGAGCCCCGATTCCAAGGGCAATCGCGGGATTGAAGGCGACAACAGCGAATACAACAACGCCGCGACGCCGGTTTCCAATCCGACGATGTACAACCTGACCTTTATCGGCAGCGGCGCAGCCGGCTTCGACGAAACGAATTCGCCGGGCATCTTTCTGCGCCGGGGCGCTCGGGCGACCATCAACAATGTGGCCGTGACCAATTTCTTCAGCGCCGCGGTGGAGTTCACCGACGCCACCACCCAGGCACAGATGGACGCAGGCAATATCGTCATGGACGGGTTCCTGGCGTGGGACAACAACAAGGGTGCCAATGGAGCCAACACGATTGCCGGCCAAATTCCGAACGCGCCGACACAGGGCTTCGCGCTTGGAACCCGGGCCGCCGGCAAGGCCGCGAATTTCCTGGTAGCAGACCCGGCAATGGTTCGCCCCTTTGAGTACAGCGACCCGAACTTCCGGGCCCGTTTCGGCTCGCCCATCTTCCGCGTCGGTTGGGTTTCGGCCCCCGATGACGGGTTCTTCGACCAGACCGCGACCTTCATCGGCGGCATCGGCGATGAGGATTGGACCGAGGAGTGGACGAACTTCCTGGTGGAGACGGATTTGGTCTAGGTCGCCGGGATTCGATAACGCATGGCATCGCCCTCCCAGCCATCCGGGAGGGCGAATAGCCGGGTCATATAGAGAACGATTTCCTTAGTCTCCCGGTCCTCGTGACCGTAGAAGTTGGAGAGGGTAAGGATCTCGTGTTCGCCGTTTTGGCGGGTGTCGATTTGGCGCACGGTGTTCTGCTTGAGAAGCCCGGTGACCTTATCGGCCTCCGCGATGACGAAGGGATAGCGGGGCCGGTTGCCCTTGGGATTTTCCGGCGTGATGTTGCCGAGCCAGTAGAGCTTGCCGTTGGAGTGCGGCAGCAGGAAAGAGCAGGCGCTGGGGGAGAAGAAATTTTCGCCCGTTGTGTAGGTCCAGGGCTTGGCTGGGGGAAAGGTACGGCCGCCGTCGTTTGAGACGGTGAACCACTTGTAGCCGGGGAGCTTGGGGCTCTTGTCATTGGAGCCGCGGAGAACCATTAGGACTCGGTTGCGATCCAGGAAGGCGATTGTCGGCTCCACCATGCCGCGGGTCGTGACGGCGGGGTCGCCTTGGACGAGGTTGGACATCGTCCATTCGAGGTCCGCGCCCTTCCATCGGCCGATGGCGACGGCGGCATCCGACCAAGTGTAGCCGCCGCCGGGGTTGTAGAGCTTGCCGTCCTTGGCGGGGAAGATCTCCAGCGGCAGCAGGATGTCGCCATTGGGGGCGGTGATGGGCGCTGAGCCGTGGTCACCCAGCATAAAGCCGTTGCGGCCCAGTTGAGCGCCGGGAATGGGGTGCTGGGCGTCGAAGCCCTTATGGATCAACTGGCGGGTCGCGCCGCCGTCGATGGCGTAGTAGACACCGTAATGGCGGAGACCTTCGAGGGGGTCATCGGTGGGGAGGACGGCTTCCATCCAGAATTCGAGGAGCCGCTTCGTTTTGGGGTCAACGAAGCCGGCGCGGGGATGTTTGCGCCAGGTGCCGGTTGGACGTTTCTCGCCTGTCTTCGATTCGACAGGTGCGGACCAGGAGCGGCCGTTGTCGGTGGAAGCGCGGCGGAAGACGGTGTCGATGGTGTCGGAGCGGGACCAGCGCTGTTCGATTGAAACCATGTCGAGGCCGGTTGATTTGCTGTAATACGCAATCCCCATAATGGCGGTGCCCTTGCCGGGAGACTTCATGAAGACTTCGGGACGGATGGACGGCTGGCCAGCGGCGGCGAGGGAGGCGAGGAAGAGACGGCGGCGCATTATCGGCGATTCTCCTTTCTGCCAGAAGCCGAACAATCCATTCTCCAGCGACACTACCACTATAGTGGTCCCAGGAATTCAGACCAGGCAATAAGCTAAGATTCGACGAAGTCAAAAACCAAGGAGAGGTCGATGACGACGACGATAAAAAAGTACAGTTCGAATTTCAAAGCCCGGGTAGCGATCGAAGCGATCCGGGGCGTAAAGACCCTGAGCCAATTGGGCTCGCAGTTCAAAGTGCATCCGATTCAGATCGCGAAGTGGAGGAAGTCTGCCGTGGAGCAACTTCCCGAACTATTCGTGGATGGGCGGACCCGGAAGGGAGCCGCCGTCGAGACCGGCAACGACGCGCTTTACGGAGAAATCGGCCGACTCAAAGTGGAGCTGGACTGGCTCAAAAAAAAGTTGGAATGCTCGACTGAAGACCGGCGGCGGCTGGTGGATCGGAGCCCTGGGGAAATCAGCATCCGGCGGCAGTGCGAACTGCTGGGTGTGAACCGGGCAGGCCTGTATTACCAGCCTTTGAGTGAAAGTGAGGAAAACTTGCGGCTGATGCGATTACTGGACGCGCAGTACACCCGTGCGCCCTTTTACGGCAGCCGAAGAATGGCGGCCTGGCTGGGAACGCAGGGTATCGAGGTCAATAGGAAGCGAGTGTCGCGGTTAATGGAATTGATGGGAATTGAAGCCGTGTACCCGAAGCCGAGGCTGAGCCAGCCGGGAGAAGGTCACAAGATCTATCCCTACCTGCTGAGAGATGTTGGCGTGGAGCGCGTGAATCAAGTGTGGAGTACGGACATTACCTACATCAGGATGGCGCAGGGCTTTGTCTACCTGGTCGCGGTGATGGATTGGTTCAGCCGGTACGTTCTGAGTTGGCGGCTGTCGCTGACGTTGGAACTCGCCTTTTGCGTCGAGGCGTTGCGGTGCGCCCTGCGGAGGGGCCGGCCGGAGATCTTTAATAGCGAGCAGGGATCGCAGTTCACCAGTGAAAAGTTTACGAGCGAGTTGGCGGCCCGGCAGATTTCCATCAGCATGGACGGACGAGGTCGCTGTATGGACAACATTTTCATCGAGCGTTTGTGGCGGTCACTGAAATAGGAGGAGGTGTACCTGAAAGATTATGAGTCGGTGCCGGATGCCCGGGCGGGGATTGAACGCTACTTCCGGTTCTACAACCAGGAACGGCTGCACCAGAGTCTCCAATACCGGACACCGGCGGCGATCTACCTGGAGCGAGGATGACTTCGATGAGCGGACAGACAACGAGGAAAGGAAAAGTATTGAAATCGGGGACGCTGTCCCCGAACCCCTGGGATTTATCGCTTTCGGGCCGGAATGGTTGGCCCTACACTGGAGGAACTCGAACGGAAGACAGGGCTCCGCAGGGATGCGACCCGAGCGCCGCTTCGAGGGCTGGAATAGTAAGGGACGGCTTCCAAGCCGAGGCCGCCCCAACTCTCAATTCAGACCCGTCGCAGATTAGCTTATTGAAAGCCAAAAATGGTCTTGACAATGGGGACCACTTTAA